>JADGMZ010000269.1:515-3146 GCA_015234495.1 Brevundimonas sp.
CCTCGGCTCCGGCCCGCGCGCCGGTCTCGGCGAACTGGCCCTGCCGGAGAACGAGCCGGGCAGCTCGATCATGCCGGGCAAGGTCAACCCGACCCAGTCGGAAGCCCTGACCCAGGTCTGCGTGCAGGTGTTCGGCAACCACACCGCGATCACCTTCGCCGGCTCGCAGGGGCATTTCGAGCTGAACGTCTACAACCCGGTGATGGCCTACAACTTCCTGCAGTCGGTGCGCCTAATGGCCGACGCAGCGATCAGCTTCACCGACAACTGCGTGGTCGGCATCGAGCCGCGGGAGGACAACATCAAGCGCGGGCTGGAGAACAGCCTGATGCTGGTGACGGCGCTGAACGGCAAGCTGGGCTACGACGCCTGCGCCAAGATCGCCAAGACGGCGCACCGGAACGGCACCACCCTGCGCGAGGAGGCCGTCGGGGGCGGCTATCTGACCAATGAGGAGTTCGACGCGTGGGTGCGGCCTGAGAAGATGATCTCGCCGGGGTGAGGGGCGTCTATCGGGGGTTGGTGGCCGCTGTCTCGCTTCGGCTGTAGGCTCCGGTGATGGGCATGGCCGAATTGAAGATCGAGGTCGATCCCGAAGTGGTGGCCGAGCCGAGCCGCTGGGCGTCGATCTGTCAAGCTTGCGCCCCCGTAAGACGACATCCGCCGGCCGCTCGGCCGCCTGTTCACCGGCTTCTGAGGTGGTGGCCGCGCTGACCCGCCCCTACTGTATCGACGCGTCGAGCGGCGGGAGGGCTGGGATGAGGGCGTCTATCCGTTCAACCTGCCGGTGGTGCCGACCACGGAGACGATCGCCTTTCACCCGCGCGTGACCATCCTCGTCGGCAGGCGTCGGCGGGCATCAGGACTTCTCCGTCCAGCGGGCCTTGGCTTCTGCGGCGGTCAGGTTGAGGTGAACATGGGCGTCGACGTGGTGAACCCAGCTGACCGGGATCATGTGGTGCTTGAAGCCCGAAGCGAGGTCGAGCTTGGCCAGTTCGATCTGGTCGCCGTGGACGTGATCGACGCGGCCGACGTGGCCGCCGTCCGAGCCGACGACTTCAAGGCTTTCGCGAAGGAGAGAGAGGTCTACCATGGCGGGCTCCTGACGGGGTGGACGTCAGGAGAACCGTCCGGCCGCGTGCCGGGTTGCACGATGGAGGCGACATGGGCGAGGTCGTGAACCTGAACCGGGTCCGCAAGGAACGGGCCCGGGCCGAAAAGAAGGCCGCCTCGGCCGCCAACCGCGTCGCCCACGGCCGCTCGAAAGCCGAGCGCGGGCAGGCCGCCCGCGAGAAGGCGGCCGCCGATCGGCTGCTGGACGGGTCGAAGCGGGAGGACTGAGATGGCCGACATGCCGCGCAACCGGCACGGACTGATCCCCATGCTGGTGGCCATCCGCGTCACCGCCGAACGGCGGCGGCGCGAGGCCGAGAGGCAGGCGGCGGCCGGCAAGGGCGACGGCGAGACGCCGGAAGCGCCGAAGAAACGAAAGGAGCGCGGCTGGTTCGGCTAGGCCGCGGAGATCTTGGGCGCACGGATCAGCAGCACCTGCCCGGCCAGCACCAGCGCCAGGCCGAAGAGGGCGGGCCAGCCGAAATGCGCCCCCTCGAACAGGATGGAGACCAGCATGGCGATCGGCGGGGTCAGGGCGGAAATATAGCTGGCCAGGGCGTAGCCGCGCGTGCGGGCGATGGTGAAATAGACCACGAAGGCGATCACCGAGCCGATCACCGACAGATAGAGCAGCGAACCGATGTAGCGGAAGCTGGGCTCGACCGACCATTCGACGCCGGTGGCCAGGCCATAGAGGGCCAGCAGGCCGGCGCCGTAGGCCATGGCCCAGGCCGTGGACGGGATGACGGTGGAGCCGGCGTTCTGGCCGCGCCAGGCGAAATAGTTGCCGAAGGCCGAGGCGACGACGGCGAGGAAGGCGAAGCCGACGCCCGCAGCGCTGGCCGCATCGAGGCCGGCGCGGAGGATTTCGGAGCCCGACAGCACCGCCACCCCCACGACGCCGAGCGCCGCCCCGCCCCATGACAGCCATGCGGCCTTCTGCCGGGCGGCGACGCGGAACAGGATCAGGTTTAGCAGGGCCAGGGAGGCGAAGATCACCGCCACCACCGCGGAGGGGATGCGGCCCTCGGCGGCGTAGGTGAAGCTGTAGCTGATCGAGAAGGCGAAGACGCCCTGCCCCGCCGCCGCCAGGTGCTGGGTCAGCGACAGCTTCAGGGAGCGACGGCTCAGGAGACAGCCGGCGAACAGCAGGACGGCGGCGAGGCCGAAGCGCCACACGATGGAGGCCAGCGGCGCGACGGTCCCGAACTGCAGGGTGATGGCGTACCAGGTCGTGCCCCAGATCACGGCGCACAGGCCGACGCCCCCGATCGCCCACAGGGTCGCGCGGGACAGGCCGGCCGGCGGAGGGGCGAGAGACTCGGTGGGCGCGCTCATGTTCGCCAAGTGGAGGAGCCGCCGGTGTGGCGCAAGCCGAGGATTGGCGCCGCCCCCAGGACCCCTGCACCCGGCCACCATAAGCCCGGCCTCCGACGCCCGCGCCCCTCCTCCGCTCGCCCCGCCCCGCGCGCCCCTCTACGCGGCCGGCGGCGGCGGGCCCTGCGCCGCTCTCGCGCC
>JADGMZ010000270.1 GCA_015234495.1 Brevundimonas sp.
CAACGATGGCGCCGAGCAGGGCGCCATCGTTGTGATGATGGCCCTGCCGTTCATCGGCAACGAGGTGAAGGGGGCGGCGCGCTGGATCAACCTCGGCCCGTTCAGCCTGCAGCCCTCCGAGTTCGCCAAGCCCGGCCTGATCGTCTTCGCCGCCTGGATGTTCGCCGAGGCGCAGAAGGGGGAGGGGGTCCCCGGCGTCTCGATCGCCTTCGGCTTCTGGGCCCTGACCGTCGGCCTGCTGCTGATCCAGCCGGACATCGGCCAGACCCTGCTGGTCACCACCACCTTCATGGCCGTCTTCTTCATGGCCGGCGTGCCGCTGAAGTGGGTCGCCGTCCTCGCCGCCGCCGGCATGGCCGGCCTCGTGTCGCTGTACTTCGCCTTCGGCCACATGCGCGACCGCCTCAGCCGCTTCCTCTCGCCCGAGACCACCGACACCCACCAGATCGACCGCGCCTCCGAGGCCATCCGCGCTGGCGGCCTGGTCGGCCGCGGGGTGGGCGAGGGGGTGATGAAGCGGCACGTGCCCGACCTGCACACCGACTTCATCTACTCCGTCGGCGCCGAGGAGTTCGGCCTCGTCCTGTCGCTCACCATGATCGGCCTCTACGCCTTCATCGTCGTGCGCGGCATGAAGCGGGCGATGAAGCTGAACGACTCCTACGAGCAGACCGCCGCCGCGGGGCTGTTCATGCTGATCGGCCTGCAGGCCTGCATCAACATCGCGGTCAACCTGAACCTGATCCCGACCAAGGGCATGACCCTGCCCTTCATCAGTTACGGCGGCTCGTCGATGCTGGCCATGGGCCTGACCATGGGCCTGGCGCTCGCCCTGACCCGCCGCCGTCCCGGCGCCTACGAACCCGGCGCCAGCCTGCCGCAGCGGCGGCGGATTTTGCCCTAGGGAGTCCCATGTCCAGAGTCTGCGTCGTCGCCGCCGGGGGCACCGGCGGGCATATGTTCCCCGCCGAGGCGCTGGCCCGCGAACTGTCCTCGCGGGGATGGCGCATCGTGCTGGCCACCGACCATCGCGGCGAGCAGTACGCCCACGCCTTCCCGGCCGAGGAGCGGATCGCGCTGGACGCCGCCACCGGGCGGGGGCCGATCGGGATGGCCAGGGCCGGTCTGACCATCGTACGTGGCGTGGTTCAGGCCCGGGCGGCGCTGAAGCGCCTCGACGCGGTGGTGGTGGTCGGTTTCGGGGGCTATCCGTCGGCGCCGGCCCTGCTGGCGGCGCTCAGCCAGCGGCGCCCGACCCTCTTGCACGAGCAGAATGCGGTGCTGGGCCGCACCAACCGCTGGCTCGCCCCCTATGTCGGAGGCATCGCCTCGTCCTTCCCCGACCTGCAGAAGGTCCCGCAGGGCGTCGGCGCCCGCGTCACCCTGATCGGCAATCCGGTTCGCTCCGACATCCGCGCCCTCCACGAACGCCCCTTCGCCGCCCCCGCGCCGGGTGAGCCGATCCGTGTGCTGGTCACCGGCGGCAGTCAGGGCGCGCGCATCCTGTCAGAGACCGCGCCCCGCGCGCTGGCGGCGCTGCCCGAAGCGATCCGGTCACGCCTCAAGGTGCAGCAGCAGTCCCGCCCCGAGACCATGGAGGCGGCGCGCCAGATCTATCTCGACGCGGCCATCGACGCCGAGGTGGCCCCCTTCTTTCGCGACATGGCCGCCCGGCTGTCGGCGGCGCATCTGGTCATCGGCCGCGCCGGGGCCTCGACCTGTTCGGAGCTGGCGGTCGCCGGCCTGCCGTCGATCCTGATCCCGCTGAAGATCGCCATGGACGACCACCAGCGCTTCAACGCGGCCGGCCTCGCCGCCGCCGGCGGGACCGAGATCCTGCTCGAGGACGAGGTCACGGTCGAGCGGCTGACCGGGACCCTCGCGACCCTGCTGGGCGACCCGGCCCGGCTGGAGGCGATGAGCCGCGGGGCCCGGTCCGCCGCCCTGCCGGACGCGACCCGTTCGCTGGCTGATCTGGTCGAGGCGGCCGGGCGAGGCCGGGGCTAGCGCCGGGCGGCGCGCGCGGGCGCGGCGAACAGGGCGTTGGCGGCGGTCCGCGCGGCGGCGGCGTCGGCCACCGGCGTGGTGCGCGCCTGCTCGGTCGGCGCGCAGGCCGCGGCGAGGGTGATGGCGCCGGGCGATCCGGCGGCAGGGGCCGAGCGCTCGGCCGGCCCGCTGTCGGTCTTCATGTGCGTTGCGCCGGTGTAGAGGGCGGTCCGCACCGTGCGCGACGTGCCGGCGGCGCAGTCGATCTCCCATTCCATCGCCAGGGTGTCGGCGCCGTTGGGAATGGCGTCCTTGAGGAACAGCCAGGTCCAGGTCCGCTTCAGGGCGCCGTCCTCTGACGGCGTGGTCATGTAGCCGGCGACCCCGGGGGCGGCGAACACCTGCCGCATCGGCGCGTCGAAGCCCACGGTCGCGTCCTGGGCCAGCGCCGCCGACCCGCCAAACAGGAAGGCGCAGCAGGATGCAATCTTGAGTGCTGTATTCACGGAACAATCCCCTCCAAATCCCCGCGGGCACTATCCGGCGAAAACGCGGGTATGCAAACCTCCTTCGCGCAGACGATTATGGATAAGTCGATCCGCCGCCGCCTGAAGGACCCATGCCCCCATTCGTCACCGATCTGACCCATGAGGTCTTCCGCCTGTGGCGGCGGCTCCACTGGCTGCCGGAATGGGCCGTGGTGGCGATCATCGTCATGGCCTTCGTCTTCATCGGCTGGGCCGCCAACCAGATCGTCTTCGCCCTGCTGAAACTGACGGTCAGGAAGCGCGACGCCTTCTGGCGCGGCGTCGTCGGGCGGGCGCGGCTCAAGGTGCGGATCGCCGTGATGATCGTCGCCATGGCCCTGGCGGTGACCGTCTCGCCGCTCGATCCGGGGCCGTCGGAGTTCATCCGCCAGGCCCTGCTGTTCCTGTTCGTCCTGACCATCGGCTGGATGCTGATCGGGGCCTCGGACATGTGGGCGGTGGTCTATCTGCGCCGCTTCAACATGGCGACGGAAGACAATCTGATCGCCCGCAAGCACATCACCCAGATGCGCATCCTGCAGCGGGTCGCGGCCCTGTTGATCGGCACCGTCACCCTCGGCCTGGCCCTGCTGACCATCGGCGCGGTGCGCCAGTGGGGGATGAGCCTGCTGGCCTCGGCCGGCGTGCTCGGCATCATCGCCGGCTTCGCTCTGCAGCCGCTGTTGACCAATCTGATCGCCGGCGTCCAGATCGCCACCGACCAGCCGATCCGCCTCGACGACGCCGTCATCGTCGAGGGCGAGTGGGGGACGATCGAGGAGATCACCTCCACCTATGTGGTGGTCAAGCTGTGGGACTGGCGGCGGATGATCCTGCCGCTGACCTATTTCATCCAGAAGCCGTTCCAGAACTGGACCCGCGAGACCTCGCGGCTGATCGGAACGGCCTTCCTCTATGTCGACTACGAGGCCCCGATCGACCGTCTGCGCGCCGAACTGGAGCGCATCTGCCGCGCCAGTCCGCACTGGGACGGCGACGTCATCAGCCTGCAGGTGACCGACATCACCGACAGGGTGGCGCAGGTCCGATGCCTGGCCAGCGGCCGCAATGGCGGTGTGGTGTTCGACCTGCGCTGCGAGATCCGCGAGAAGATGCTGGCCTTCATGCGCGATCACTGCCCCGAGGCCCTGCCGCGCGACCGCCAGCTGAACGCCCCCCTGGAGCCCGGCCAGACGCCCGCCGGATCGTAACCGCCCGTTGACGGCGGCGGCCTAGGCTGGGTCCATGACGAGCTTCATGACGCTGGACTTCGCCGACGGAGACCGCCCGGCCCTCCTGGCCCGCGTGGCCGCCATGGCGCGCGGGCCGTACGGCTATGTCGTCACGCCCAACGTCGATCACGTCATCAAGCTGATGGACGGGCGTGTCGAGCCGGACGTCTACCGCGGCGCCGCGCTGAACGTCTGCGACAGCCGCATCCTCGCCCATCTCGCCCGGTTCAGGGGCAAGCGGCTCTCGGTCTATCCCGGCTCGGACATGACCGCCGACCTGCTGGCCTCGCCGCTGGCGGACGGCCTGATCATCGGCGTCTTCGGCCCCGATCGCGCCGCCTTCGACGATCTCGCTGCCCGCTATCCCGGTCGTCGCTTCACCTTTATTGAGGCCCCGATGCTGACGCCGGGAACCCCCGGCTGGATCGCCGCCGTCGACGCCGCCGCCCGCGCCGACTGGGACGTGCTGCTGGCCTGCGTCTCCTTCCCGAAGCAGGAGCGGTTCGCCTACGCTCTCGCCGCCGCCGGCCGTGAGACCGGGGTGACCCTGTGCGTCGGCGCCTCGGTCGACTTCCTGACCGGCCGCCAGCAGCGCGCCCCGCGCCTGTACCAGCAACTGTCGCTGGAATGGCTCCACCGCCTGCTGACCCAGCCGCGCCGCATGTTCCGCCGCTATGTCATCGAGGGCCCGGCGATCTTCGGCTGGTTTGTGCGGACTGAGGTCATGGGACGGGGTTGAGACCCGCCGGCGCCCATCCGTCAGCGATGCCGGGGGAAGGAATTTATTCCCACAACGATCTTGACGCCCGACCGGGTCTCACCATCTCGGAGGACGGGACGGTCTTTGACAGGTTGAACGAAGGGGCAGGAGAAAGGCCCGGGTGCGAAATTTCCGATAACCTGGCACTGTTCAGAGGAAGCTCACCTCAGACGCGGCGCCCTGACGATTGAATCGATGGACGAATCTCCTTGGCGGGCCATTGGCGCTGTTGGCACGCTGAATTCGCAAAACAGTGCCAAACGGCCGGCGCCGCCAGGGACGCTCGCCTAGGCCGCCACGATCTCTTCCGCCTGGCTCAGATCGACGCTGACCAACTGGCTCACCCCCCGCTCGGGCATGGTCACCCCGTACAGCCGGTCCATCCGGCTCATGGTCACCGGATTGTGGGTGATGACGATGAAGCGGGTGTCGGTGCGTTTACGCATCTCGTCCAGCATGCGGCAGAAGCGGTCGACGTTGGCGTCGTCCAGCGGCGCGTCGACCTCGTCGAGCACGCACACCGGGGCGGGGTTGGCCAGGAACACCGCGAAGATCAGCGCCGCCGCCGTCAGGGCCTGTTCGCCGCCCGACATCAGGCTCATCACCGACAGACGCTTGCCCGGCGGGCAGGCGTAGATTTCCAGTCCCGCCTCCAGCGGATCGTCGCTCTCGACCAGCTTCAGCTCCGCCTGCCCGCCGCCGAACAGGGCCTCGAACAGGGTCTTGAAGTTGTCGTTGATGATGTCGAAGGCCGCCACCAGCCGCTCGCGGCCCTCGGCGTTGAGTTCATCGATGCCGTCGCGCAGCTTGGCTATGGCCTGGGTCAGGTCGGAGCGTTCGACCTTCATGGTCTGCAGCCGGTCGCCGTATTCGCCCGCCTCGTCCTCGGCGCGCAGGTTGACCGGACCCAGGGCCTCGCGTTCGCGCTCCAGGCCATAGAGCAGGCTCTCGGCCCCGGCGGCGTCCGGCGGGCGGGCGATGGCGTCGTCCTGCAGCTTCTGGCCCAGCTCCTCCGGCGACATCTGCGCCGTCTCGCGGACATTGGCCTCGGTCTCCGCCAGCTTTTCGGCGGCGGCCTCGGCCCGCGCCGCCAGTCCGGCCCGCGCCTCACGCGCCGAGGAGGCCGCGCTCTCGGCCGCACGCGCCGTCCGGTCGGCCTCGGCCGCCTGGCCCTCGGCGGTCGCCAGCGCATCCGCCGCCGCCTTGCGCCGGGTCTCCGCCGTGGTCAGGGCGTCCAGCAGCGATGATCGCTGGGCCGCCAGCCGCTCCGGCGCCTCGGCCGCCGCCTTCAGCCGCGCCGCCGTCTTTTCGGCGTCCTTCTCGAGCGTGGCGATCCGCGCCTTGGCGTCATTGGCGCGGCCGACCCAGCCGACGCCTTCGCGGTTCAGCGCTTCCAGCCGCGTCTGGCGTCCGGCGATCTCGCGGGCCTCGGCGTCGCGCTCCACCCGCGCCGTCGCCGCGGCGCCACGCGCCGCGTCCGCCGCCGTGCGCGCGGCCGCCAGTTCCGCCCGCAGGCCGTCGAGGGTCTCGGAGGGCGCCTCGCCCCCCTGCGCCTCGGCGAGGGCGGCGTGCGCCGCCTCGACCTCGGCCGTCAGCCGGGTCAGGGTCTCGTCCAGGGCCTGGGCCCGCGCCTCCCTGCGCGCCTGCTCGCGGGCCAGGGTCTCGACGCGCTCGCGCGCCGCGGTCACCGCCTTGTCGAGCGGGAAGGGCGCCGCCCGGGCGGCCCTGACCGCCTCCTCGGCGATCCGGAACGCCTCGCTCGCCGACCTCAGCGCCGCCTGCGCCTCCTCCAGTTCGGGCCGGCCGTCGTCGATTTCGCTTTCCAGCTCCGCCAGCCGGGTGCGCTGGGCCAGCCGCACAGCCGCCGGCCGCGGCGCCTCGGCGCGCTGCACGAACCCGTCCCAGCGCCACAGGTCGCCCTCGCGGGTGACCAGCCGCGCCCCGACCGGCAACGTCTTCGCCAGCGCCCCGATCTCCGACTGCGCCGCCACGCCGCACAGGGCCAGCCGCGCCTTCAACTGCTCCGGGGCCGTCACATGGCCCGCCAGCGGCTCGACGCCCTGCGGCCAGGCGGGCGCGGGCGCCTCGGCCCCGGCCCAGTAGGCGGCCGCCCGCGCGTCCAGCGCCGCGTCCAGATCGTCGCCCAGCGCCGCCGCCAGCGCCGCCTCATAGCCCCGCTCGGCCTGCACCTGATCCAGCGCGGGCGGGTGCTCGCGCTTGCCCTGGACCAGCAGCTGCGCCAGGCCGCGCGCCTCGGTCTGCAGCCGGCCCAGCCGGTCCTCCGCCGCGCGCGTCGCCGATCGCGCCTCCTGTTCGGCGCGGGCCCGGTCGCCGCGCGCCGCCTCGGCCGACTCGACGGCCGCCCGGGCCGCGGCAAGCTCGTCCTGGGCGTGGGTCAGCGCCGTTGCGGCCGCCTCGATTTCCGGCCGCTCAAGGGGGCCCAGCGCCTCGCGCTCGGCCCTGGCCGAGGCCAGCTGGGCTTCGGCCCGCGCGACCCGGGCCTCGGCGTCCCGCTTTCGCGCCGTTTCGGCAGAGACCCGCGCCTCGACGGAGGCGACCGCCCCGGCCACCCGCTCGACCTCGGCGTCCGCCGCCTGACGCGCGGCCTCGGCCGCGGCCAGCGCCGTTTCCAGTTCAGGGCCGCGCGACGGCGCCGCGGAAATCTCGGCCGTCAGGACCTCCAGCATCGCCCCAAGCCGGTCCAGCTCGCCCTCGGCGTCGCCGGCCATGGCCCTTTCGCGCTCGATGTCGGCGGCGATGCGCGCGGCGTCGGCGGTCAGCCGCTCGACCTCGGCCCGCGCCGCCTGCTCGGCCATGTCCAGCCGATCGCGCTCGAGGCTGGCCCGGTGCAGCAAGGCCCCGGCCACCGCGTCCTCCTCGCGCGCCGGCTTCAGCGCCTCCTGGGCGTTCAGCGAGGCCGTCTGCGCCCGGCCCGAGGCGGTGGTCGCCTCCAGCACGGCGCGGTCGGCCTCGGCCAGCTCCTGCGCCGCGCCCTCCGCCGCAGCGCGCGCGTCGTTCCAGCGCACGAACAGCAGCGCCGCCTGCAGGGCCCGGATCTCGGCCGAGATCTTCTTGTATTTCTCCGCCTGCCGCGCCTCGCGCTTCAGCCGGGTCAGGGTGGTCTCCAGTTCGCGGCCGATGTCGTCCAGCCGCTCGAGATTGGCCTCGGCCGCCTTCAGCCGCAGCTCGGCCTCGTGCCGCCGGGTGTGCAATCCGGCCACCCCGCCGGCCTCTTCAAGGATGCGGCGGCGGTTCTGCGGCTTGGCGGCGATCAGTTCGCTGATCTGGCCCTGCCTCACGAGGGCGGGCGAGTTCGCGCCGGTCGAGGCGTCCGCGAACAGCAGTTGCACGTCGCGGGCCCGCACCTCCTTGCCGTTGATGCGATAGGTCGAGCCCTGGCCGCGATCGATGCGGCGCGACACCTCCAGCACCGGGCTGTCGGTGAACGGCTGCGGCGCCCGGCGCTGGGCGTTGTCGATGGTCAGCTGGACCTCGGCGTGGCTGCGCGGCGGACGGTTGGCGGCGCCGGCGAAGATCACGTCGTCCATGCCCTGGCCGCGCATGGCCTTGGCCGAGTTGGCCCCCATGACCCAGCGCAGGCTCTCCAGCACATTGGACTTGCCGCAGCCGTTGGGGCCGACCACGCCGGTCAGGCCCGGCTCGATATGCACCTCGGCGGGGTCGACGAAGGACTTGAAACCGACGAGCCTGAGGCGCTGGAACTGCATCCGGCTAGTGGGTCACCGGCCGTCGAGCAGCGGCTGGATGAGGGGCTCGAAGGCGGCGACGTCGAGCGCCGGCATGGAGTCCGGCGTGCGCTGTCCGTTGAGGAAGAAGCTCGGCGTCGAATTGACCCCGTCGGCGAAGGCCTGATCGGCCCGCGCCTCGACCTCGGTGAAGGACGCCTCGTTCGAAAAACAGGCGTTCATCTGCTCGCGTGTCAGACCCCCGGCCGCGCCCGCTGCGGCCAGCCAGCCGATCACCGTCTGCTGCGCCGGCGGGCCGGGCTGGGCGTAGAGCCGCGCCTGGCCGCGGAACAGGGCGTCCAGTACATCGTCGAACTTCTCTTCCGGCGCGCAGCGCGCCACCACGGCGCCGGCGATGGCGACCTGCGGCGGCTCGGTCGGCAAGTCGCGGAAGGCCACCCGCACCTCGCCGGTGTCGACCCACCGCGCCTTGAAGCCCGGGAAGTCGTTGTTGTGCCAGTCGGCGCAGTGGCTGCAGGTCGTCGACAGATAGACGGTCAGCGTCACCGGGGCCGTGTCCGACCCCAGTGTCCGGTCGCCCGCCCGGACGGGCTCGACCGTCTGGGCGAGCGCCATCGCGGGCGCGGCGATCGCCGCCAGGGCGGTCATCAGGATGGGCGAAAACCGCGCCATGGGCGGATCAGTTTTTGGCCAGCTCGGCGTCGATCGCCTTGGACAGGTCGGCCATGCTGGTGCCCGACTGCGAGCCCGGGGTGATCACCTTGGTTCCGTTGACGAAGAAGGCCGGGGTGCCCTCGACGCCGGCCGAAAGAGCCTTCTGGGCCCGCGCCTCGATGGCGGCCATGCCCGACTCGTCGGTGATGCACTGCTGGATGCGCTCGTTGCTCAGGCCCGCGCCGTTGCCGACCCGGAACAGGGTGGCGCGCGGGTCGACCCGCATTTCTTCCTGGGTGGCCAGCAGTTCGTGAACGACGTCGAAATACTTGTCCGGCCCGGCGCAGCGCGCGATCAGGAAGCCGGCCACGGCGATCTCGGACGGCGGGGTCGGGATTTCACGGAAGACGTAGCGAACCTTGTTGGTGTCGAGGTAGGCGGTCTTGAACGCCTCCCAGTTCTGTTCCTGCCAGGCGGCGCAGATGTGGCAGGTGACCGAGGCGTATTCGACCACCGTCACCTTGGCGTCTTCCGGCCCCATGGCCATGTCGCCCTCGACGGCGGCGGCGGGGCCGCTGCCGTTGCAGCCGGCCAGGGCGACCATGGCGGTCAGGGCTGCGGCGGTCATCGCCGCGCGGCGGCTCATGGCGGCGTATCGGGTCTTGGCGCTCATCGCGTCGTCCTCACTGGCACGGGGATGGAAGCATCGCGCGATTCCCCCGGAAATGCGCGCAAGGAGGTTTTCGAGAACAGAAGCGGCGAAGGTTTGTCAATCGCCCGCCCGATCGCGACCCTTCTGCGGATCGGACAGCACGGCGCGGCCCAGCCGCTCCAGCGGCCCCTTCAGCGGATCGGGCGCGTCGGCCACGGCCGCCTTCAGCCCGGCCTCCTCATGGGCGGGCAGGGGACGGGGCGCAGCGCGCGCCCTCGGCGCCGGCTTCAGGCCGACGGGCGGCTTCACCGGCCCCTGGGCGATGCGCAGCTTCTCCACGCTGCCGGGGCCGAGGAACAGGTTGACCCGCTGCAGGATCTCCTCCGACTGGTGCTGCACCAGCAGCGCCGCCGGCCCGGCCACGCGCAGCTCCAGCGTGCCGCCGGCCCCGCCGCGTCCCTTGCTCAGCTTCTGCGGCCGCGTCACCCGCGCCAGCCGCTCGCCGACGATCTCGGTCCAGCGCGGCTCCAGGGCCGTGGCGCCGCGGCCGAATTTCGCATCCAGCTCCTTGATCAGCCCCTGCAGTGCGCGTCCGGCCTTGGGTGCGGGGCGAGGCGCGGGGCGGGTCCGCCGCCGCGACAGGATTTCGCGGGCCTCGGCGTCGGTGGGGAGCGTGCGGCGCATTTCCGGTTTATAGCGCGATCGATGTCAGCCGTCGCCGCCTCCGTCGCCGCAGAAGACCTGATCCCTGTGCGCGAGCTGCGGGCGGCCCTGCTCGCCTGGTACGACGCCCATCGCCGCACTCTGGCGTGGCGACCGGCGGCAGGAGAGGGCCGCCCCGATCCCTACCGCGTCTGGCTGTCCGAGGTGATGCTCCAGCAGACCACCACGCCACACGCCACGCCCTACTTCCTCGACTTCACCCGGCGCTGGCCGAACGTCTCCGGCCTGGCCGCCGCGGACGATGCCGAGGTCATGGCCGCCTGGGCGGGGCTGGGCTACTACGCCCGGGCCCGCAACCTGCTGGCCTGCGCCCGCGCCGTGGCCCGCGATTACGGCGGCGTCTTTCCGGACACCGAGGCCGGCCTGCTGGCCCTGCCGGGGGTGGGGCCCTACACCGCCGCCGCCGTCGCCGCCATCGCCTTCGACCGGCCCGCCAACGTGGTCGACGGCAATGTCGAACGGGTCATGGCCCGGCTGTTCGCAGTGCAGACGCCCCTCCCGGCGGCCCGGCCCGAGCTTCGGCGGCTCGCGGCCGGCCTGGTGACCGGCGAACGCCCCGGCGACTGGGCCCAGGCCCTGATGGATCTCGGCGCCACCGTCTGCCGCCCCGGCCGGCCCGCCTGCGAACGCTGCCCGCTGACGTCATGGTGCGCCGGATTCCGGTCCGGCGAACCGGAACGGTATCCAGCGAAGACGAAGAAGGCCGACCGGCCCCGCCGCCACGGCATGGCCTGGGTGCTGCGCGACAGCCGCGGCCAGGTCGCTCTCGTGCGCCGCCCGGCGAAGGGCCTGTTGGGCGGCATGCTCGGATTGCCGACCTCGGAGTGGGGTGAGGCTGGCGTTGAAGGGCCCGCCCCCGCCGCCGCCGACTGGCGCGACGCCGGGGCGGTCGAGCACATCTTCACCCATTTCGCCCTGACGCTCGAAGTTCGCGTCGCGCAAGCGGACAAACTGCCGGACGACGACCTGATCTGGGCCCCCGCCGCCGAAGCCGCCGCAGCCCTGCCGACCGTCTTCCGCAAGGCGCTGGAGCGCGGGCTCGGCATCGGCGGGCGAAGCGATTGATCGCGAACGCTGGCCTTTGCCGGATCGCCAGCACGCTGGCGCAGGCGGACCGCTGCGATTTCAAGGACATACAGGTTTCGAGAGCCGATTTGTCCGCCTGAGGGCGAACTCCGTCGATAATGGCCGCGACGCCCTCTCCGGGCGTCCGGGTCTTTGACAACCGAACCCCCGCCGCTCCGAAGCAGGAGTCGCGGAGTCGACGCGGCGGAAATCCGCACGTCGCTGAAATCGCTCAGATCAGATGTCGACTCTGTCGACTCTGTCGACTCGGTTTTTTGCCCCCGGCCTACCCCAGGGTCCGCACCGTCACCGGCCCCTCGCGGCGGCGTGGCATAAGGACGGTATGGTCGCCGATCTGCTGGAAGGTCAGGTCGGCCTCGCTCTCGCCGACCTTCAGCCGGGTGATGTTCAGCCGGTCGATGCCGGCGGGGAGCAGCGGACGGTCGACCTCAACCACCCCCTCGATGGCGTCGACGCGGACGCCCAGCGCCGCCTGCAGCATCAGGAACACCGAGCCCGCCGCCCAGGCCTGCGGCAGGCAGGCCACCGGATAGGCGATCGGCGGCTCGCCCGGGATGCGCTCGAAGCCGCAGAACAGCTCCGGCAGCCGCATGTGGAAATGGGTCGCCGCGGCGTAGATCTCGCCCAGCAGCAGGGCCACGGCCCGACGTTCGCCGTAGCGGGCCATGCCGGCCGCCGCCATGGCCGTGTCGTGCGGCCAGACCGAACCGTTGTGATAGCTCATCGGATTGAACCGCGCCTGCCCGGTCGCCAGGGTGCGCAGGCCCCAGCCGGAGCGGAACTCGGCCGCCAGCATCCGCTTGGTCACCGCCTGCGCTCGCTCCGCCGAGGGCAGGCCGGTGAACAGCAGGTGGCCGGCGTTGGAGCCGATCGCGCGGCACGGCTCGCCGTCCCCGTCCAGGGCGATGGCGTAGAACTGCTCGTCCTCCAGCCAGAACCGCTCCTCGACCAGCGCCCGCGTGGCGGCGGCCCGGCCGGCCCATTCCGACTGCCGCGCGTCCCCGATCAGCCCGGCCATGTCGGCCATCGCCTCCCAGGCCGCGTAGGCGTACCCCTGCACCTCCAGCAGGGCGACCGGCCCCTTCGGGAAGCGCCCGTCGCTGTGGAAGATCGAGTCCTCGGAGTCCTTCCAGCCCTGGTTCGACAACCCGGTCTCGGCCGCGCGCTGGTAGCTGATCAGTCCGTCGCCGCCGACGTCGCCGTGCTCGCTCATCCAGCCGACCGCCGCCAGCAGGTTGGGCCACAGGCCGCGGATCGTCGCCATGTCCCCGGTGCGCCTGAGATAGGCCCCGGCCAAGGCCACGAACAGGCAGGTCGTGTCGACCCCGCCGTAGTAGAGGCCGAACGGCACCTCGCCGAGGACGGACATCTCGCCCGCCCGCGTCTCGTGCATGATCTTGCCCGGCGCCGAGTCCTGGAAGGCGGAAAACTCCGTCGCCTGCCGCCGCGCGAGATAGGTCAGCACCCCCCTGGCCAGGCTGGGGTCGAGCCACAGCATCTGCCAGGCGGTGATGATCCCGTCGCGCCCGAACGGGGTCGAGAACCACGGCACCCCGGCGTAGGGATAGGGCCCTGTCTCGAGGTCGGTGGTCAGCAGGGCGACATCGGCCCGCGACTGGTCCAGCCAGTCGTTGAAGCGCGGATTGCGCGGGCCGCGGATCGAGGCCCCGCGCCGTCGCCGGACGCGCATCGCCACCCGCGCCTGCAGCGCATGCAACCGGAAGCGCGCCTCGTCGGGCGCCTCGCAGGCCCCGATCCCGCATTCGACGTACAGGTCCATGCTCCGCGCCTTCGGCAGGCTGAACATGAACTCCGCCCGCGAGGCTGTCAGGCGGGCCGGCGGCTCCGAGAAGGCCAGGCAACTGCTGCGCGCCGTCCCGTCGACGCCCTGGTAGCGGAACAACACCCGCCTTCCGTCGGCCGTCGGCGTCTCCAGGGTCCCGCGCTTGCGCCGGGGGGAGCCGCGCACCTCGAAGATGTCGGCGAAGTCGGCGGCGAAGTCGAACGCCATCGGCAGCAGCACGTCCTCGACGCCGTGATTGACCATGCGGATGCGCTCGAACATCCGCCGGTCGCGCACGAACCGGCGCCGCTCGATGTGGATCACCCCGGCCGGGGCCGAGCGCCCGCCCATGGGCGGCAGCGGACGGTTGGTCGAATGGGCGGTGAAGAAGACATTGTCCTGGCTGACGCCCGAGCTCAGCCGCGAGGGCCGAGCCAGTCCCGCCGTCATCACGAAGCGCGACAGCAATCGGGTGTCGCGGTCGAACAGGCCGTCGGCGCCGCCCTTCATGTCGCCCCAGATGTCCGCCACCAGGAAGGTGTCGGCGTCCTTGAGCGCCATCAACTGTTCGAGGCCGTCGGCGTCCTGCGACTCGGCGGCCGTGACCTGAACATTGTAGGCGTCGTCCATGCGAAACCCCGGATCGACTGTGGTTGCGCCCGGCAAGGTCGCGGGGAAATGCGGACCCGTTATGACGGCATTGGTACGCTAATGGGCAAAGGCGGCTGAAGTTCAGGCCAGGATGCCGAAGCTGCGCGCCTCAGCAGGCCTCAGAGGCGTCACCACGTCGTCCAGCGGCGCTTCCGCGAAAGGCCGTCGCGCCAGCAGGTCGCCGTAGACGTCCAGATAGCGCCGCGCCATGGCCGTGGCCGAAAAGCGCAGTTCGAACCTCGCCCGGATCGCCTCCCGATCCAGCAGATGCGCCCGTCCGGCCGCGGCGACCGCCTGCTCCACTGTCTCGACCAGATAGCCCGTGGCGCCGTCCTCGACGATCTCCGGCACCGAACCGTGGGAGAAGGCCACGACCGGCGTGCCGCAGGCCATGGCCTCGATCATCACCAGGCCGAACGGCTCGGGCCAGTTGACCGGGAACAGCAGGGCTTCGGCCCCGCCGAGGAAGACCGACTTCTGATGGTCTCCGATCTCGCCGACGAATTCGACCAGCGGATTGCCCTCGACCAGCGGGCGCACCACCGCATCCCAGTAGGGCCTGTCCTGCGGATCGATCTTGGCCGCCATCTTCAGCGGCTTGTTCAGCTTGGTGGCGATCTCGATGGCCCGTTCCGGCCCCTTCTCGGGCGAGATGCGGCCGAGGAAGGCGAGGTAGCCCTGGGGCTTTTCCGAGTACCGGTACAGCTCGCTCGGCATCCCGTGGTGGACCGTCGCCTTCCAGTTGGCCAGCGGCAACGGGCGGCGCTGGTCGTCCGAGATCGACACCAGGCCGAACTGCGGCCAGCGATCATAGACCGCCGGCAGATCCTTCAGGTCCAGCCGCCCGTGCAGCGTGGTCAGCGTCTTGTCCGCCCACCGGTCGAAGAACGGGAAGTGGATCATGTCGGTGTGGAAATGGATGATGTCGAAGTCGTCGGCGCGCTTCAGCACCTCGGCCAGCATGGCCATGTGGGCGGCCAGGTCCGATTTCAGCGGGGACGGGTCCAGCCGGATGGCCTGGTCCCGCACGGGGATCAGCCGGGCCCGGGTCTCGGCGTCGGCGGCGCCGAACAGGGTCACCTCATGGCCCAGATCGACCAGGCCGTCGGTCAGGTGCGCCACCACGCGCTCGGTGCCGCCGTACAATTTGGGCGGAACGGTTTCGTAGAGAGGCGGGACCTGGGCGATTTTCATGGCGAGTTCCGATGCATACGGCCGCCTGGGCCGCGCACGGTCTGAACCCGTCGCCCGGGCGCCCGGTTCCCTCGGGCACCCATGGTTTTTTTGAGGCTTATCT
>JADGMZ010000271.1:0-2761 GCA_015234495.1 Brevundimonas sp.
TCAGGGCGGCGGTCAGCAGGGTGGTGTCGATCGCCCACGACAGCATCCTCGCCGGCAGCGCCTTCGGCCAGGTCGCGCCCAGCAGGTTGAAGGCCCCGCCGCGCAGGGCGAACAGCGTCCCGCTGGCGATCACCGACCAGATATGGACGGTGCGGATCTGGAGGTAGAATTCCTCCATGGCCTAGGCGCCGGCGCGACGCGACGGGAGCCGCAGCTCCGGTTCGCGGATGCTGTTCATCAGGTCTCTCGCTCTCCTGACATCGCCGGCCCGACCCTGTCTCAGGCCCGAGGTCCCGGCCATCCCGCGCTCAATGATGCGCAGGGCCGGGCTGCAGGGTGAGGACCGGGGCCGGATGCGTCGGCCGGGGCGCGCCGGCGACCGGCGTCCCGGTCCAGCGCGCCTCGCCCTGTTCACAGGTCTGCACCACCGGGAAGACCAGCGGGCCGGCCTGCGCCGGAAGCCTGGCCGCCAGACCGAATTCCTCGAACTGGTCCTCCGGCAGCCGGCCGGTCCAGGTGATGGCGCTGACCCGCTCGGTCAGCGTCCCGCCGCCCTCGGCGACGACCGCCGCAGCCAGGGGCTGGCGCTCGATGGCCACGCTCCAGCCGGCGGGAACCCGCGGCCGGGCGACGACGATGCCTTCGGGAATCTCGACCCGCACGGAGGTGGTGGCGGAGCCGTCGCAGCCGTGGCTGACGCGCAGGGCCCCGGCCCAGTGGCTGCCGGCCGTGGCGACCGGCTGGGTGAAGACCACGTGGGCCTGGGCGGGGACCGCCAGGGACAGCGCCGCCAGTCCGGTCGCAAGCAGGAAACGCGGGTTCATCGGTTTTCCTCTCAGAAGCTGGTGCGGAGGCCGACGAAGGCGCTGCGCCCCTCGCCCGGCCAGAAGACGGCTGTCGACGCCACCCGGGCGTCGGTCACCGCCGATGCGTTCGAGATGTAGATCTCGTCGGTCAGGTTCCGGGCGTCGAGGAACAGCTTGACCTGCGGCGTCACCGCCCGGGTCGCGTTCAGCGACCACACGGCGAAGCCCGGCGACTTCAGCGTGTTGGCGTAGTCGACCCAGGTGTCCTCCGGCGTCCACTGCACGGACGGTGCGATCGACCACCGCCCGGCGCTGTAGCTCAGCTCGGCGTGATAGTGGTGCTCGGGCACGACCGGCAGGCGGCCGTCGCCGTAGTGGGCGTCGCCCTCGAACCGCAGGTCGGTCCAGGCATAGGTCTGGTGCAGTTTCAGCCGCCGTTCGCCGTCCCGCCAGAGGGTCCAGTCCAGCCCGGCCTCCAGCCCCTGGTGCACCGTGTCGCCGGCGTTGAAGGTGGCGGCCGGGATGTCCGGCGCGGTCAGGAAGGTCAGCAGCTCGTTGCGGACCTCCATTCGGTACAGGGCCACGTCCCAGGCCACCGGGCCCTTGCGGCCGCGCGTGCCGACCTCGACGGTCCACGCCTCCTGGGCCTCGACCGGCACGAAGTCCGGATAGGGCGACTGGACCAGGGCCGAGAAATGCGGCGGCTCCACCGACCGGGTCAGGTTGGCGAAGGCCTGCCAGCCGCTGTCGCCCTCCCACAGCAGCCCGATGCGCGGCGCGAACCATTCGAAGTCCTTGTCGGCGCTGCGGCTCGGATCGACGTGATCGACATAGTCGCGGGTGGCCTGGCCCCAGCTGCCGCCGGCGACCAGCGCCAGCCGCTCGGTGACGAACAGCCGGCCCTCGGCGAAGGCGTCGAGCGCCGTGGCTCTCTGGGTGTTGTCGCCCATCCGGGCGCCGCGCTCGCCGGCGATGTTCTGGAAGGTCAGCCCGTCCAGCACGCCGTCACGCAGCCAGGCCCCGAAGAACAGGTCGGCGTTCAGGCCGCCCAGCTTGCCGGTCCAGTCGAAGCGGGCGAAGGCCCCCAGGTTGCGGCTGTCCTGGACGATGACGATCGGGATCGGGTGATCCAGTTCCTTCAGCGCGCCGTACACGCCGCCCTCGAAGGTCCAGGCCTCGTCCAGCCGCCAGCGCGTCTGCACCGAGCCGCGCAGCGAGGTCATGTCGCGACGATAGTCCCTGGCCACATTGCCGGGAGCGGCCGCGGTCGGGTCGTTCAGCGCCTGGTCCAGGGTCAGCGCCCCGGGAATCTCGTTGCCGATATCGGCGGCGCTCAGCAGCACGCGCACCTCGCGGTCCTCGCCGAAGCGGCGGCCGGCGTTCAGGCTCAGCCGCTGCGAGGCCTGGGCGGAGTGGTCGCGCCAGCCCTCGGCACCCAGCAGCGACACGCCGGCCCACAGGTCGTAGTCGCCCCATTCCCGCGCCATCTCGCCGTGCGCCCGCCACGTCCCGAACGACCCCGCCTCCAGCCGCAGCTCGTTGCGATCAGGCGCATTGCGGCCGGTCGGGGTGTTCAGCTCGATCGCCCCGCCCATGGTCGCGCCGCCGAAGCGCAGGGCGTTGCCGCCCTTGTAGACCTCGATGTAACGGGCGCTCAGCAGGTCGATCTCCTGGAAGTCGCCGAAGCCGTCGGCCTGGTTGAACGGCACCCCGTCCTGGGCCAGCACCACGCCGCGGTTGTGGTTGGAATTGCCGACGCCCGAGCCGCGGATCGACAGCCGCACCTCCTCGCCCCAGCGTTTTTCGGCGAAGACGCCCGGCACCGAGTGCAGGGCCTCGCCCAGGTGCATGGCCATGTGGTCCGCGTACTGCTCGCGGCTGACCACGGCCACCGCTCCCGGGGTCTCCTGCGCCTGCGTCCGGGCGCGGGCGGCCACGGCCGGGTCCATCGGGTC
>JADGMZ010000271.1:2771-3142 GCA_015234495.1 Brevundimonas sp.
CACCGGGCGGCGCGACCCGATGGACCCGGCCGTGGCCGCCCGCGCCCGGTGACCAGCACCTCGGCCACCTCGACGGCCGGCTCGTCCGGCGCGGTCACATGGGCGTAGTGGACGGCGTCCTGGGGGGCATGGGCGGCCAGCATCAGGGCGGCGGCGGAGGCGGTGGAGAGCAGCATGGCGGGTCCGACAGGCGAGTCCCGGCCCCGATCGGACCGTGGGCCCAATTGGGCGCGCGCCGTCAGGCCCTCATTGCGCTCGCGCAAGGCCGCCCATCCGCAATTATACGGTGCAGCCACGCCCGGATGCACGCCTTCAGAGGGGGCGCGGCCCGTCCTCGCAGCCGCAACAGCTGTCGCGGGCCTCCTCCGCCC
>JADGMZ010000272.1 GCA_015234495.1 Brevundimonas sp.
AGGAGGGCGACAGCCTCGCCTACCTCGTTCCCGGCTACACCACGGACAAGCTGCTGGTCGCCGCCTCGGACGGCCGCATCTTCACCATCGGCGCCGACCGCCTGGCCTCGGGCCGCGGCCACGGCGAGCCGCTGCGCCTGATGATCGACCTCGACGAGAAGGCCGAGATCGTCGCCCTCCTGGCCCACCAGCCGGGCGGCAAGCTGCTGGTCGCCTCCACGGCCGGCTACGGCTTCGTCGCCCCGGAAGACGACCTGCTGGCCCAGAAGCGCGGCGGCAAACAGGTGCTCAACGGCGAGATGCGCGCCGCCCTCCGCGTCTCCGGCGACCACGTCGCGGCCATCGGCGACAACATCAAGGCGCTGATCTTCCCCATCGCCGACCTGCCCGAGATGGGCCGCGGCAAGGGCGTCAAGCTGCAGTCCTACAAGCAGGGCGGCCTCGCCGACGTCACCACCTTCAGCGCCGAGACGGGCCCCGAATGGGTCGATGGCGGCGGCCGCCGCCACCAGTGGCCCGACTGGAGAGACTGGCTCGGCAAACGCGCCGGGGCCGGGCGGCAGGGCCCCCGGGGGCTGCGGAAGTTCCGGTGATTTCCCCTGGCCCGTCATCCTCGGGCTTGACCCGAGGATCAGACCATCCGGTGCGCGCGGGCGGCAGATGGAGCGCGGTTCGAGGGCCGTCTCGGAAGCACAGTCTGCCCCAGCGTCTGATCCTCGAGTCAAGCCCGAGGATGACGGCCATCGAGGTTGCGCCGATTTCACTTCGCAGCGTCGCCGTATACGGTGATACTCCGCTGCGGCCGCTCCCCGGCCAAGACTGGAGACCGACATGCTGACCACCCTGATCGTCATCGGCGTCATCGTCGCCGTCGTCCTCTTCGTCGTCGTCGGCGGCTACAACAAGCTCGTGGCGCTGGACCAGCGCGCCGACCAGTCGTTCGCCGACATCGACGTCCAGCTGAAGCAGCGCCAGGACCTGATCCCGAATCTCGTCGAGACGGTGAAGGGCTACGCCAGCCACGAGCGGGCCACCCTCGACGCCGTCACCCAGGCCCGCGCCGCCGCCGCCGGGGCCACCTCGGTCAACGACAAGGTCCAGGCCGAGAACATGCTGACCGGGGCGCTCGGCCGCCTGTTCGCCGTCGCCGAGGCCTATCCCGACCTCAAGGCCAACACCAACTTCCTCGAGCTCCAGCGCGAGCTGTCGGACATCGAGAACAAGCTCGCCGCCGCGCGCCGCTTCTTCAACAACGCCGTCAGCGAGTTCAACGCCGTGCGCCGCCAGTTCCCGACCGTCGTCTTCGCCGGCATGGTCGGCTTCGGTTCGGACAAGCCCTTCTTCGACGTGGGCGAGAGCGAACGCGCCGCCATGAGCGCCGCCCCGCCGACGGTGAGCTTCCAGGCCTGATCGCATGGGCGCCGTCGGGCTCCAGACCCACATCTGGGCGAACAACACCCGCTCGATCCTGCTGCTGGCCGGCTTCCCGGTGCTGATGATCGGCATCCTCTACGGGGTGCAGCTGATCCTCATGGGCCTCGGCTTCCTGCCCGGGACCGGCCGGGGCCTCGGCGACGACATGGCCCTGGCCGCCTCGTGGCTGGGCGGGACCGTGCCGCTCGCCTTCGCCATCGCCGCCATCTGGTTCGCCATCGCCTACTTCGGCAACCAGGCCATGATCGACGCCTTCACCGGCGCGCGCAAGGTTGAGAGACGGTCTGAACCCGAGCTCTACAACCTGCTGGAAAACCTCGCCATCTCGCGCGGGATGCGCACCCCGGCCCTGCGCATCATCGAGACCGACAGCCTCAACGCCTTCGCCACCGGCCTGCACGAGGGCCGCTACAGCGTCACCGTCACCCGCGGCCTGATGAACACCCTGGACCGCGACGAACTGGAGGCGGTCCTCGCCCATGAGCTGACCCACGTCATCAACAAGGACGTGCGCACCATGGTCATCGCCTCGATCTTCGCCGGCATCATCAGCGTCATCGCCGAACTGGTCTTCCGCGGCCTGATCTATTCCGGCCGGGGCGGCCGCCGCGACAACAAGAACGCCGGCCCCCTGATCCTGATCGGCATCGCCTTCGCCGTGATCGGCTTCGCCCTCGCCTTCGTCATCCGCATGATGCTGTCGCGCACCCGCGAGTTCGTCGCCGACGCCGGCGCGGTCGAACTGACCAAGAACCCCGACGCCATGATCTCGGCCCTGCGCAAGATCGAGGGCCGCTCCTCGATCAAGGGGCCGGACGAGGTGCAGCAGATGTTTCTCGACAACCAGCCTGACGGCCGCGGCTTCGAGGGCCTGTTCGCCACCCATCCGCCGATCGGCAAACGCGTCGAGGCGCTGGTGAAGTTCGCCGACGGCCACGACCCGGGCCCGTGGTCGGGCGAGACCCCGGCGGCGGGCGGCTCGGTGCCGCTGACCGGCTAGGGCAGTCGTTCCCAGCCCAGCCGGGTCAACTGCTCCAGCGGCCGGAACCCGGCCTTGTAGTCCATCTTCCGCGAGCCCTGCACCCAGTAGCCCAGATAGACATAGGGCAGGTCGACCGCTTGGGCCTGGCGCACATGGTCCAGGATCGCGAACCGCCCCAGGCTCCGCCCCTCCAGCGCCGTGTCGAAGAAGCTGTAGACCATCGACAGCCCGTCCGAGAGCAGGTCGGTCAGGCACACCCCGACCAGATCGCCTGGCCCGCCGTCGGGCGAGGGCAGCCGGTACTCGACCAGGTGGGTCCGCACCGCCGTGTCCTCGACCATGGCCACATAGTCGAGCCAGCCCATGGCGCTCATGCCGCCGCCCGGATGCCGGCCCTGCAGGTAGCGCCGCAGCAGGTCGAACTGCTCCGCGGTCGCCTCGGCCTCGACCAGGTCGCGGCTCAGGTCGGCGTTCCGGGACAACACCCGCCGCTGCGAGCGCGAGAAGGCGAAATCCGCCGTCGGGATGCGCACCGACACGCAGGCGTCGCAGCCCTCGCAGGCGGGGCGATAGGCGATGTTCTGGCTGCGCCGGAAGCCAGCCTGGGTCAGCTCGTCGTTGACGTGCGCGCCCTCGCTGAACGGCAGGTTGGCGAACACCTTCCGCTCGGTCTGCCCGGGCAGATAGGGGCAGGGGGCCACCGAGGTCATGTAGAAGCGGAGCT
>JADGMZ010000273.1 GCA_015234495.1 Brevundimonas sp.
ACAGGCAGAGAGACTACTAAGGAACGGAAGGCTACAAGCTCAAGGTTGCAGGCTGAGCCAAGCGCTGGGGCCGCGTCGGCGACGTGCCCGTCATCGGCGCCGGCACCTACGCCTCCAACGCCGACGGCTGCGCCGTCTCGGCCACCGGCGCCGGGGAGTATTTCATCCGCGCCACCGTGGCGCGCGACATCTGCCATCGCACCGCCGCAGGCGCCGACGTCCGCACGGCCGCCGAAGCCGAGATCGCCGACGTCGAATCGATCGGCGGCGACGGCGGCGTCATCGTCATGGATCCGGACGGGACGCCCGCCTTCGCCATGAACACCTCGGGCATGTACCGTGGCGCCGTCTCCGCCGACGCGCCCGCCCGCGTGGCCATCTACGGCGACGAGGAACTCCGCCCGTGACCACCAACCGCGACACCCCCGGCGTCATCGCCCCGCCGCCGCTGATCTACCTCGGCTTCCTGCTGGCCGGCTGGGCCATCTTCCGCTTCGCCAACCCCGAGGTGCTGGGAGAGGCCGCCCGCTGGCTGAAGCTGGGCTTCGGCATGGAGACCCAGACCCGCCGCATCGTCTCCCTGCCCCTGATCATCGGCGGCCTGCTGCTGGACGGCGCCGCCGCCGGCTATTTCCGCCGTCTCGGCACCGCTGTCGAGCCGTGGAAGCCGAGCACCGTCCTGGCTGTCGACGGTCTCTACCGCTTCAGCCGCAACCCCATCTACCTCGGCTTCGCCATCACCTATGTCGGTCTGGCCGTCGCCATGGACAGCGTCTTTGTCCTGCTGCTGCTGATCCCCTGCCTGTGGGTGGTCGACCGCTTCGTCATCCAGCGCGAGGAGCGCTACCTGTCCGCCAGGTTCGGCGCCGACTACGACGTCTATCGCGCCCGGGTGCGGCGATGGCTGTAGCCCCCGACCCCCGCGACGAACTCTCCCTGATGGCGATGGAAGAGCTCGACGCCGCCTGCGCCCTGGCCTGGCCGGAGATCCAGTCCATCACCCCCTGGGGCGACAGCTTTACCGGCTTCGCCCCGTCCGGCCGCGAGGTCGAGGTCGAGCGCCGCTACCTCTGGGCTCACGAGCCGGAAGGCGCCGTCTCGGTCGAGGTCGAGGTGCGCGACGTCGGGGCCCGCACCGGCGCCGAGGCCAAGGCCCTGATCACCCCCCGATAGGGCCGAACCCGGCCTGGTTAACCTTTCCCGTTGCCAAGCGTAGCCGTCGGAGCAAGATGCGCCGTCTGTGAACGCCGGGCGCCGACCCGATGTTCTGGGGCGCGATGCTGCGGCGTGCTGGTCGCCGCCCTGATCGGCTGGTGGCTCGGGGCGGGATCGCGCGATCGCCATGCCGAGGCGGCCGGTTCCGTCTGGGAAGCCGTCGACGACGCCGCCAAGGCCGCCATGAGGGCCGACAGCGAGTCGCTTCCGGCCCACGCCGCCGATCTTCAGCGCGTGCTGCGGGCCCGGCTCGGCAAGACGCTCTTCGGCGGAGATCTGGACCAGCGCGCCAGGGCCCTGTTCCAAGCCCTGGAGGGCGAGTCTGCACCGGAAGACGGCCGCCGCGGTCCCGAGCCTTTGCCGGACGAGACGATGGCCCCGGCGCCTGGCCACGCGCCCGCCGCCGCGGCTGCACCCGCCGCCAATGTCACCCTCCTCTCGATCCACCCGCCGGCGGCCTTTGCCACCCCCGGGGAGCCGGCCCGCGGGCCCATGACCGCCAGGGCGCGCAAGGCGGCCCTGCGGCTCGCCGTCGCCGAGTTCAACGACTACTGGCGCCACCGCTCCGCGCGCGAGGCCGACATGCGCGCCGTAGCGGCCGAGCTGTGCAATCCGGGTCCGCGCCGCCGCCGTCTCAGCCACGGCGGCGACCGCCACTGACGCAACCTGTTTCCCCGCGCCCGGAAACCGCTTAAGCCGGAAGCATGAAACTCGCCTCTCTCAAGCACGGCCGCGACGGCCGCCTCGTCGTCGTCTCCTCGGACCTCGCCTGGTTCACCGACGCCTTCCTGATCGCCCCGACCCTCCAGGCCGCCCTCGATGACTGGGAGCGGGTCGAACCCGACCTGCGCGCCCTGGCCGAAAGCCTCGAGCACGGCGGCGTGCCGCGCGGCCGCTTCCACGAGCGCGAGGCCGCCTCGCCCCTGCCCCGCGCCTATCAGTGGGCCGACGGCTCGGCCTATGTGAATCACGTCGCCCTGGTGCGGCAGGCGCGCGGCGCCGAAATGCCCGACAGCTTCTGGACCGATCCGCTGATGTACCAGGGCGGCTCCGACGGCTTCCTCGCCCCCCGCGATCCCATCCCCCTCGCGGACGAAAGCTGGGGCTGCGACCTCGAGGCCGAGGTGGTGGTGGTCACCGGCGACGTGCCCCAGGGCGTGTCGCGCGAGGAGGCGCTGTCGCACATCCGCCTGGTCGGCCTCGTCAACGACGTGTCGCTGCGCAACCTGATTCCAGCCGAACTGGCCAAGGGCTTCGGCTTCGTCCAGTCCAAGCCGGCCTCGGCCCTGTCGCCGGTGTTCGTCACCCCGCGCGCCCTCGGCGACCGCTGGGTCGACGGCAAGCTCAAGGGCGAACTGAACGTCCAGCTCAACGGCCGGGACTTCGGCAAGGCCGACGCCGGGACCGACATGACCTTCGACTTCGGGACCCTGATCGCCCACCTGGCCAGGACCCGCGCCCTGTGCGCCGGCACGGTCATCGGCTCGGGCACCGTCTCCAACCGCGACGCCGACGGCGGCCCCGGCAAGCCGGTCAGTGAAGGCGGCCTCGGCTACTCCTGCATCGCCGAGGTGCGCACCGTCGAGACCATCCTGCGCGGCAAGCCCGAGACGTCGTTCCTCAAGCACGGCGACACCGTCCGCATCGAGATGCTCGACGACCAGCACCGCTCGATCTTCGGCGCCATCGAACAGACGGTGGCGCCTGCGTGATGCGCAGGGCCGGACCGTGGTCGCGGACAGCCCTTGCCAGCCTGTGCCCCACGGCATGGAGGGTCGGCGCCTATCCTTCTGGTGCGCTACCAGCCCTGGATTGGCACGACTAGGGCGCCTCATCCGCTCCAGCGCAGCTCCGCCGGCCCGGCCACGTCCGGCTGCTCCTGCCACAATGTAAACAGGTCGCGGCCTCGGA
>JADGMZ010000274.1 GCA_015234495.1 Brevundimonas sp.
CTCGCGGTACATCTCGGCGATCTCGCCGCGGCTGGTGCGGTCGGTCAGGGTGAAGCGGTCGATCCGGTAGACGAGGACGTGGTCGCCGCGGAAGAAGCGCTCGTTGGAGTGGACGCTGACCAGGGTCGGCCGGCCCTCGATGAGGACCCCGGCCTCCTCGCGCATCTCGCGGGCCAGGGCGTCCTCGCAGAACTGGCCGCGCTCGACGCCGCCGCCGGGCAACCACCAGCCGTGCAGATAGGTGTGCTTGACCAGCAGGACGCGGCCCTCTGCGTCCACCGCCACCCCGCGCACGCCCAGCGTCATGCCGCGGCTCATCCGCGACCAGGCGAAGAACAGCGGCCGGGTGAAGGGCTCCAATTGGGTGCGCCACGTCGTCATGGCCGGACGATAGGGCCTGTCGCCGGCTTGAACAGCCGGGCCGCGCGGATTAATGCCGGGGCAACAAGGAGCAACCCATGCTGGCCCTCTTCATCATCCTCGGCTTCGTCGCCCTCTTCGCCGCCATCAACTTCATCGAGTTCGGCCGGGTTGACTGAGTCTTCGGCCCGCGACGGGGCCGCGCTGGTCACCGGCGGCGCCCGGCGCATCGGACGGGCCATCTGCCTGGAGCTGGCGCGGGCGGGTTTCGACATCGCCATCCACTACCGGTCTTCCTCTGACGAGGCGGAGGCGGTCGCCGCGGAGGTGCGCGGTCATGGCCGGCGCGCGGCGATCTTCGACGCCGACCTGGCGGAGGCCGCCGCCGCCCACGATCTGGTGGCGCGCGCGACGGGGGCGCTGGGCCCCCTCTCGGTGCTGGTCAACAACGCCTCGGTCTTCACCGACGACCGCCTGGACACCGTCACCGGCGACAGCTGGAGCGCCCATCTGGACGCCAACCTGAGAGCCCCGGTGATTCTGGCCCAGATCTTCGCCAGACAGGCGGCGGATGGCGCGTCGATCGTCAACATCCTTGATCAGCGGGTGCTGAAGCCCGACCCCCGGTTCTTCTCCTACAGCCTGTCCAAGGCGGCGCTCTGGCACGCCACGCGGACCATGGCCCAGGCCCTGGCGCCGCGCATCCGGGTCAATGGCGTCGGGCCGGGTCCGACCCTGCCGTCGATCCACCAGACCGACGAGGATTTCGCCGCGGAGGCGGCCGCGGTTCCCCTGGCCCGGGCCGGAAATCCCGAGGCCGTGGCCGCCGCGGTGCGCTGGCTGGTGGACGCGGAGCTCGTGACCGGGCAGATGATCGCCGTCGACGGGGGCCAGCATCTGGCCTGGCAGACCCCGGACATCGTGGAGTAGCCCGTGGCCGCGCCCTCTCCCCTGCCCTTCCCGGGCGCCGACGCCGCGCCCGGCGTCCGCCGCGAGGCCCTCACCGTCTTCGTGCGCGGGCTGGAGATCGCCGCCGGCATCGGCGTGCATGATCACGAACTGGGTCGGCTGCAACGGCTGGTCATCGATGTCTCGCTGGATATGGCGCCCACGGCCGTCGAGCGGCTGGCGGACACCGTCAACTACGAGACCGTGGCCGAGGCGGCCCGGGCCATCGCGGCCGAGGGCCACGTCGGCCTGGTCGAAACCTTCGCCGAGCGGCTGGCCCTGGCCATGCTGGCGGATACGCGGGTGCGGCGCTGCATGGTGCGGATCGAAAAGCCCGGCGCCCTGGACGGCGCCGTCGCCCCCGGTTGCGAGCTGACCCTGGCGCGCTAGACCGGTTGCGCCCGCGACGGCGGGCCGTCATTCTGCACACGAGGACACGAAGGACCCCCATGGCCGAACCCGGCGATCCGAACGCGCCTGACGATCACGACGACCTGATCGGCTTCGCCTCGACGGCGGCGCTGCAGGGCCGCGCCCGGACGCCCGAGCCTACGACGCCGGAGCCCGAGGCGGCCGCGCCGCAGGACGAGCCCGAGCCCGACCTGTTCGCCGCCTCCGCCGGCGCCTCCGTTCCGATCGAGCCCGACCCCGCCCCGGCGCCTGCCGGGCCGACGCCGCAGCCCCAGTCCGAAACACCGCCCGTCGCCGCCCCGGCGCCCGCCGCCTCGATCTTCGAACCCTCGCCCGAGTTCACGGCCCGCCAGCGGCGGCGCGAACCTGTGGCCATCCCCGGCGGCGGTATGGGCCTGTATGCGGTCTACGCCCTCATCCTCTTCGCCGTTCCGACCCTTGGCGTGTCGGCCGTCATCGGCTTGCTGGCGGTGACGGGCCGCCCCGGGCCGGAAGATCCCCTGTCCCAGTCCCACTTCGTCTATCAGCAGCGGACGCTGTGGGCGGCGGCCGTCGCGGTGGCGGTGGGCCTGATCTTCTTCCTCGTGCCGTTCGGTTTCGGCCCGGCCATCATGTTCATCGCCGCCCTGTGGGTGGTGGCGCGTGGCGCGGCAGGAGTTTGGGCACTGAAGGCGGGGCGGCCGATCGCCGATCCCCGCGGCTGGTGGTTCTAAGGAGCGCGTCCATGACTTCCACCCCTCCCCGCGACGAACCGGTGTTCCGCTCCGGCGGTTCGGAGGACGGCAAGGTCGCCGCCATCCTGGCCTGGGGCCTCTACATCCTGTCGATTCCCAGCGCCAACGTCCTGGTGCTCATCGGCCTTGTGATCGCCTACGCCGGGCGAAGCTCGGCCACGGGCGTCGCACTGGAGCATCTGAACGCGCAGATCCGGCTGTTCTGGTCGGTGTTCTGGTGGACGATCGCCTGCTGGATCGCCATCGCGATCAGCGCCCTGGCCAGCATCATCGTGATCGGCATACCGTTCCTGCTCTTCTTCCTGCTGGTGTGGTTCCTGATCAGCGTCTGGTTCACGGTGAAGAGCATCTTCGGCCTGATCGCCCTGCTCGGCGACCGCGCCCCCTGAGGCGCGCAGGCGACAGCGGCGGGGAAATGCCGCCGGGCCGCTATTGTCGGGGAACAGAGACCTCCTCCCGGGATTGAGCCAATGTCGGCCCGCCGACATTTGTTCAGGAGTGATCATCCATGACCGACCTGCGCGACGTGGTCGCCCGCCAGCGCTTCGAACAGGGATTCACCGATGCGCTGGGCGAGACGCGCACGGTGTTTGCGGACTACGCCATCCAGGGCGACACCCGGGTCATCCTGCACGTCGAGGCGGATCCGGCCCTTCGCGGC
>JADGMZ010000275.1:0-1437 GCA_015234495.1 Brevundimonas sp.
GTCCTCGCCTGCGTCCTCGCGGGCTCTCTGGCCCTGACGGCCTGCGCCACGACCGGAGGCGACGACAACGGCCCGTCGAACGAGTCCAGCACCGAGGCGCCCGAGGCGCTGGCGCGCGGCCTCGACGTCGCCGCCAACCCCGATCCCTTCCCCTCGACCTATCGCGGTCTGCCGCGCGAGAACATGGCGATTGTCGGCGGCACCGTCTTCACCGGCGCCGGCCAGCGGATCGAGAACGGCGTCGTGATCGTGACGGACGGCCGTGTCGCCACCGTCGGGGGCGCCGACACCCCTGTTCCCGGCGGCCACCGTGTCGTGTACGCGCGCGGGCGCTTCGTGACCCCCGGCATCATCGACGTGCACAGCCACCTCGGCGTCTATCCCTCGCCCGGCGTGCAGGGCATGAGCGACGGCAACGAGGCCACCAACCCCAACACCGCCCAGGTCTGGGCCGAGCACAGCCTCTGGCCCCAGGACCCCGGCTTCAACGCCGCCCGCGCCGGCGGCGTCACCACCCTCCAGATCCTGCCCGGCTCGGCCAACCTGTTCGGCGGCCGCGGCGTCACCGTCCGCAACATCCCCTCGGTGACCATGCAGGGCATGAAGATGCCCGGCGCCCCCTACGGGCTGAAGATGGCCTGCGGCGAGAACCCCAGCCGCGTCTACGGCTCGCGCAACACCTCCCCCGCTACGGGCATGGGCAATATGGCCGGCTATCGCGCCGCCTTCATCGCCGCCCGCGACTACAAGGCCAAGTGGGACAAGTGGCGCGAGACCGGCGAGGGCTCGCCCCCGACCCGCAATCTCCAGCACGAGACCCTGGCCGGCGTTCTGGACGGCTCGATCCTGATCCAGAACCACTGCTACCGGGCCGACGAGATGGCCATGATGATCGATCTGTCGAAGGAATTCGGCTACCGCATCACCGCCTTCCACCACGCCATCGAGGCCTACAAGCTCGCGCCGCTTCTGGCCCGGGAAGGCATCTGCGCCGACATGTGGACGGGCTGGTGGGGCTTCAAGATGGAGGCGCTCGACGCCATCGAGGCCAACGCCGCCCTCGTCGACGCCCAGCCGAACAGCTGCGCGGTCATCCACTCCGACGACGCCGAACTGACCCAGCGCCTCAATCAGGAAGCCGCCGCCGCCCTGGCCGCCGGTCGCCGCATCGGCATGGACATCCCCGAAGAGCGCGCCATCGGCTGGATCACCCTCAACCCGGCCCGCTCGCTCGGCATCGCCGACGAGACCGGCTCGCTCGAGCCCGGCAAGCGCGCCGACGTGGTGATCTGGAGCGCCAATCCGTTCAGCGTCTACGCCCGCGCCGACCAGGTCTTCATCGACGGCGGCCTCGCCTTCGACCGCTTCGATCCGGCTTACCAGCCCGTCTCCGACTACGAACTGGGCCAGCCCGGCTACGGCGTCGCCGCCGCCAAC
>JADGMZ010000275.1:1447-3100 GCA_015234495.1 Brevundimonas sp.
AACGTCTCGCAGGGAGCCCGCTGATGCGCCTCAACAGCCTCATCCTCGGCGCCGCCTGCGCGCTCGCCCTGTCCGCGCCCGCCCTGGCCCAGGAACTCACCGCCATCACCGGCGGCCGGGTCCTGACCGGAACCTCCGTCATCGAGAACGGCGTCGTGGTCATCCAGAACGGCCGCGTCGTCTCGGTCGGAACCAGGGCCGCCCCCTCGGGCGCCCGCGTCATCGACGCCCGCGGCAAGGTGGTCGCCCCCGGCTTCGTCGCGGTCGACAGCGGCCTCGGCGCCTCGGAGGTCTCCTCCGTCGGCGGCTCGGACGACCTGCGCAACGGCGCCAACAGCATCAGCGCCTCCTTCGACGTAAGCTACGGCCTCGACCCGTGGTCCTTCACCCTGCCGGTGGCTCGCCTCGGCGGCATCACCCGCGCCATCGTCGTCCCCAACCACCCGGGCGGCGGCGGCGGCGGTCACAGCCACGACGACAGCGACTTCGCCGGCGTCGGCCATGCCGGCCTGCAGTCCCCCAGCCTGTTCGCGGGCCAGGCCGCCGTCATCCATCTGGCGGAGGGGACCGACATCCTCGTCAAGCCGCGCGTGGCCATGGTCGCTCCGTTCGGCGAGGCCGGGGCCGGCGTCGCCGGCGGCGCCCGCGGGGCCCAGTTCATCCAGTTCAAGGAGACCCTGGCCGAGGTCCGCCTCTACGCCCGCAACAAGGCCGCCTACGACCGCGCCGGCCTGCGCGACCTGTCGCTGTCGCGCGCCGACCTCGAGGCCCTGATCCCGGTGGCGAACGGCTCGATGCCGCTCATCGTCACCGTGCGCCGCGCCGCCGACATCCAGCAGGTGCTGCGCCTCGCCCGCGAGGAGGGCGTGAAGATCATCCTCGACGGCGCCGAGGAGGGCTGGCTGGTCGCCGACCAGATCGCCGCCGCGGACGTGCCGGTGCTGCTCAACCCCGTCTCCAACCTGCCGGGCAATTTCGAGACCCGGGCGACGCGGATGCAGAACGCCGCCGCGCTCGACGCCGCCGGCGTGACCATCGCCATCAAGGGCAATGAGGGCTCGATCCACCGCGCCCGCGAGACCCGCTACAACGCCGGCAACGCCGTCTCCCACGGCCTGCCGTACGAGGCGGCGATCGAGGCCATCACCGTCAACCCGGTCCGCATCTTCGGCATGACCGGCCAGTTCGGCGAACTGCGCCCCGGCGCCGCCGCCGACGTGGTCATCTGGTCCGGCGATCCCCTGGAGCCCCTCAGCCAGGCCGAGACCATCTTCATCAGCGGCCAGGAACAGACCCCATCCAGCCGCCAATACCTCCTCCGCGACCGCTACGCCCGCGGCGGCGAAGGCCCCATGCCCCCCGCCTACAGCCGCTGAAGGAAAGTGGGGGGGGAAAGCGGGGACACACACCACTTTCTCCGGCCGTGCGGTTCGGCCTGGGAGCGTGAAAGTGGTGTGTGTCCCCACTTTCCGCGGGCCGTCAGGCCCGCAGTCGCTCCAGGAACGCGCCCCTCGTAGCGGAAAGGCCTTCCGGCCCCGTCGTGCCCGTTGTGACTCGTCGTGCTCGTTGTGACGAACCTCGACCGCCCGCCCCAAGCTCCGCCGTATGCTGGCAATCCGCGGAATTCCAGTCCGATAGTCACAAAACTCTCCC
>JADGMZ010000276.1 GCA_015234495.1 Brevundimonas sp.
GCAGGTGCGCACCTTCGTCCACGAGTCGGACGGCGAGATCGAGATCGCCAGCGAGCCCGGGTCGGGCACGACCATCCGACTGTATCTTCCCTGTCCCGGAACCGCCCCGAGCCGCTGAGCCTTACGGCCGGCCGCGGCCCCCCTGATGCGTTCTCGTCAGCTCCCGACACTGGACGACGGCGTTCGCGCGCCGTAGCTATTCGGCCTGTACCGGAGCGTAGAATGTCGCAGCGCCTGAGCGCCCGCCAGGAAGAGTGTCTGAGGCTGACCGCCTTTCTGACCGACAAGGAGATCGCTGTCCGGCTGGGTCTGTCCGAGGCCACCGTCAAGAAACACGTGCATGAGGCCTGCCGTCGGATGGGGGTCAACCGGCGCAAGGCGGCGCTGGCGCTGCTGGAACGAAACGTACCAGGGCCGAAAGACCCCATTGGCGGCGCGGCGGCCCCCGCCCTTGATGGCTCCCACGACAGGGAGTCAGACCATGGCATCGAACAGTACGCCGCTTCCCCACTGGACGTGGGAGGATCTGGAGGCGGCTCTGGACGCGTTCAGCCCGATGGGGTCGAACGACCCGGTGCGAAGCCATCTGCTGCGGGGGCTGGCGGACGACGCGGTCCAGTCGACGCCGCGGGAGCTGCTGCGCCAGGTGCTGAGCGCGGGCTGGGTGATGGCCCAGGTGGGGGCGCAGAGCCGCGCCGGCTCGGCTACCGCCCCCCGCCTCGAAGCTGGGGCGTCCGCCTCCTGATCCTGATGTTCATCGTCGTGGTGACGGCGGTGATGATGAAGGGGCTGGCGGATCTGGTCCTGGCCTATGCGGACCAGGCGCGAGAGATCGGCCACATGACCACGCTCGACCAGGGCGGCTGACAGCACACGCTCCCCCAGGAGGGCCGCGGCATCACTTCATTCCTCATAGCGACGCACATCATCGCCTGGCTGGCCTTCATGGTCGCATGGCTGCGGGGCGGCCACGTCGAGCGTTTCGGCGTGGCCGTGCTGATCTGCGACTATGTGGTCACCGCGGTCGTCGATGGCCGGCCCGGCGAACAGCTGGTCGCCGCGGCCTCGGCGATCGCCGTCATGCTGATGTTCGCCTGGCTGAGCTTCAGGTCCGGGCGGTGGTGGCCGCTGGTCGCCACCTCGGGGCTGATCCTGTGCGTCATGGTGTTCGTTCTCGAATGGCTGGACCCGGCGCTGTCAGGCTACGCCGCCCGCTCGGCCCAGGTCGGTCTGTGGCTGCTCGTCTATCTGGCGCTGCTGGCGGGGGCCGGCGAGCGCTGGCTGGCGGGCGAGCGGCCGGTCAGCGGTCCGGCGATGTGGCGGCGTCGCAGCCGGGTCACTTGAACATATAAACATATCTTTATATGTCTGGCGGCCGCCGTCATCCGAGGAGCCCGCTCTTGACCCGTTCGTCCTTCCTGTTCACCTCCGAGAGCGTTTCGGAAGGACACCCCGACAAGGTCGCCGACCGCATCTCCGACACCGTCGTGGACGCCTTCCTGGCGCGGGACCCGGAGGCCCGGGTGGCCTGCGAGACCCTGGTCACCACCCAGCGCATCGTGCTGGCCGGCGAGGTGCGGGCGACGCAGCCGGGCAATACGAAGGAGCAGAACGAGGCCTTCACCCGGTCCATCATCGACAGCCTCGAGCCGCTGGTCCGGGCCGCGGTCCGGGACATCGGCTATGAGCAGGACGGCTTCCACTGGAAGACCGCCTCCTACGAATGTCACCTGCACGCCCAGTCGGCCGACATCGCCGTCGGCGTCGACGCCTCGGGGAACAAGGACGAGGGCGCGGGCGACCAGGGCATCATGTTCGGCTACGCCTCCAACGAGACGCCCGAGCTGATGCCGGCGACCCTGGCCTACAGCCACCGGATCCTGAAGCGGCTGGCCGAACTGCGTCACGGCGGCGAGACCCGGCTGGAGCCGGACGCCAAGAGCCAGGTCACCCTGCGCTACGAGAACGGGCAGCCCGTGGCCGCCACCTCGATCGTGGTCTCGACCCAGCATGCTAAGGGCCTTTCGCAGGCCCAGGTGGCCGAGGTGGTCAGGCCGGTGGTGCTGTCGGTGCTGCCCGAAGGCTTCGTCACCGACGAGACGGTCTGGCACATCAACCCCACGGGCGTGTTCGAGATCGGCGGCCCGGACGGCGACGCCGGCCTGACCGGGCGCAAGATCATCGTCGACACCTACGGCGGTGCGGCCCCGCACGGCGGCGGCGCCTTCTCGGGCAAGGACCCGACCAAGGTCGATCGCTCGGCGGCCTACGCCTGCCGCTACCTGGCCAAGAATGTCGTGGCCGCCGGCCTGGCCGATCGCTGCACCATCCAGATCAGCTACGCCATCGGCGTGGCCGAACCGCAGTCGATCCACGTCGACCTGCACGGCACCGGCAAGGTCGACGAGACCCTGCTGGAAGAGACGCTGCTCGGCTTCATCGGCGGGGCCACGCCGCGCGCCATCCGCGAGCACCTGGGTCTGAACAGGCCGATCTACGCCCGCACCGCCGCCTATGGCCATTTCGGGCGCGAGCCGGACGCCGACGGCGGTTTCGGCTGGGAGAAGACCGATCTGGTCGGGAAGCTGAAGGCGCTGGCCTAATCGTCGAGTTCGGGCTCGCCGCTCTCGGGCGAGCCCTTCGGCGTCTCGTCCCGGGCCGCGGCCGCGTGCCGCTGGGGCGGATCCAGCACGGCGCCGAAGCCGAACAGCATGGCGGCCATGACCTGGACGCCGCCGCCCTTGCGTGAGGCGGAGCGACCGCGTCCGCCGGCGACCGCGACGGCGGCCCAGACGATCAGCCCGATGACGATCAGGCCGGCGGCCCAGCCGATGATGTCCGCCATGATGCGCTCCCGTTTCATCCGAAACATGGGCCGCCGGCGCCGGGGTGTGAAGGACTCGCGCCGGCCGCTCCACGCCCTATAAGGCCCCCCATGTCCTCCGACCCCGAAGCCACGCCTCCGACCCGCGGCCCCCTGCGCTCGTTCGGCCGCATCAAGTCGCGCGCGCTGAAGCCTCGGCAGGCGGCGCTGTTCGACACCCTGCAGACCTAAAGAGCGTCTGCAGCGAAAGAGAGTCTT
>JADGMZ010000277.1 GCA_015234495.1 Brevundimonas sp.
CGCGCCTCGTTGAACACGCGTTCATAGTCCCGCTCGAACCGCGTCATTGAGACGACGAAGGCACCGTCCTCGTGGCGGTGAGGGTAAAGAAGGGTCCCTTTCTCGGGGCCGCGCGCAACGAAGGCATGAAGGTTCATCACCCCCTAATGCACCCGGGCCTTCCCGATCTCCAGCCCGCCCTCGCCCGCTGACACGGCGATCACCGAGCCGTCCTCGATCTCGCCGGCCAGCAGTTTGCGCGCGATCGGGTCGACCAGTTCCTTCTGGATGACGCGCTTCAGGGGGCGGGCCCCATACACCGGGTCGTAGCCCTTGTCCGCGAGCCACGCCGCCGCGCTGTCGTCGAGCGCCAGGGTCAGCCGCCGGTCGGCCAGCAGTTTCTCGAACCGCCCCAGCTGGATGCGGACGATGCCGGACATCTGCTCCCGGCCCAGCCGGCGGAACAGGATGATCTCGTCGATGCGGTTGAGGAACTCGGGGCGGAAGTGGGCGCGGACGGCGTCCATGACCATGGGGCGGACGGTCTCGACGTCGTCGCCCTCGCCCTGCCCGGCCAGGTATTCCGAGCCGAGGTTGGAGGTCATGATGATCAGGGTGTTGCGGAAGTCGATGGTGCGGCCCTGGCCGTCGGTGAGGCGGCCGTCGTCGAGCACCTGCAGCAGGGTGTTGAAGACGTCGGGGTGGGCCTTTTCGACCTCGTCGAACAGCACGACCTGATAGGGGCGGCGACGCACGGCCTCGGTCAGGGCGCCGCCCTCGTCGTAGCCGACGTAGCCGGGGGGCGCGCCGATCAGGCGGGAGACCGAGTGCTTCTCCATGTATTCGGACATGTCCAGCCGGGTGATGGCCGCCTCGTCGTCGAACAGGAACTCGGCCAGCGCCTTGGTCAGCTCGGTCTTGCCGACGCCGGTGGGGCCGAGGAACAGGAAGGAGCCGAGCGGGCGGCCCGGGTCGTTCAGGCCGGCGCGGGCGCGGCGCACGGCGTCGGAGACGGCGGCCAGCGCCTCGTCCTGACCGACCACGCGGGCGGACAGGGCGTCTTCCATCTTGAGCAGCTTCTCGCGCTCGCCCTCGAGCATCTTGTCGACCGGCACGCCGGTCCAGCGCGAGACGACCTGGGCGATCTGTTCGGCGTCGACCACCTCGGGCGTCAGGGGGCCCGAGGCGTCGGCCTCATTGGCCTCGGCCTCGGCGAGCTGTTTCTCGATCTGCGGGATCTGGCCGTAGGCGATCTCGGAGGCGCGGGCGAGGTCGCCGGCGCGCTGGGCGCTGGCCAGCTCGGCGCGCAGGCGGTCGAGGGTTTCGCGCAATTGTGCGCCGGCGCCGACCTTTTCCTTCTCGGCCTTCCAGCGGGCGGTGAGGTCTTCGGACTCGCCCTCCAGCTCGGCGATCTCGTCCTCGAGCTTTTCGAGGCGGGCGACCGAGGCCTTGTCGGTCTCCTTCCTGAGAGCCTCGCGCTCGATCTTGAGCTGGACCAGCCGGCGGTCGATCTCGTCCAGCGCCTCGGGCTTGGAGTCGACGGCCATGCGCACTCTGGAGGCGGCCTCGTCGATCAGGTCGATGGCCTTGTCGGGCAGGAAGCGGTCGGTGATGTAGCGATTGCTGAGGGTGGCGGCCGCGACGATGGCGCCGTCGGCGATGCGCACGCCGTGGTGGACCTCGTACTTTTCCTTGAGGCCGCGCAGGATCGAGACGGTGTCCTCGACCGAGGGCTCCTCGACGAACACCGGCTGGAAGCGGCGGGCCAGGGCGGCGTCCTTCTCGACGTGCTTGCGGTATTCATCGAGGGTGGTGGCGCCGACGCAGTGCAGCTCGCCGCGGGCCAGGGTGGGCTTGAGCAGGTTGGAGGCGTCCGTGGCGCCGTCGGTCTTGCCGGCGCCGACCAGGGTGTGCATCTCGTCGATGAACAGGATGATCTGGCCCTCGGCGGCGGTGACCTCGTTCAGCACCGCCTTGAGCCGCTCCTCGAACTCGCCGCGGTATTTCGCGCCGGCGATCAGGGCGCCCATGTCGAGGCCCATGACCTTCTTGTCCTTGAGGCTCTCGGGCACGTCGCCGTTGACGATGCGCAGGGCGAGGCCCTCGACGATGGCGGTCTTGCCGACGCCGGGCTCGCCGATCAGGACGGGGTTGTTCTTGGTGCGGCGGGCGAGGACCTGGATGGTGCGGCGGATCTCCTCGTCGCGGCCGATGACCGGGTCGATCTTCTGGTCGCGGGCGGCCTGGGTCAGGTCGCGGGCGTAGCGTTTGAGGGCGTCGTAGGCGTCCTCCGCCGCGGCGGAGTCGGCGGTCTTGCCCTGACGGACCTGCGCGATGGCCTCGTTGAGCGTGTCGGGCGTGGCGCCGACCGAGGCCAGGACGGTGGCGGCCACGCCGCCCTCCTTGGCGATGGCGTGGAGCAGGCGTTCGGTGGTGACGAAGGCGTCGCCGGCCTTTTTGGCGCTGGCCTCGGCGGCGGCAAAGACGCGGGCGGTGTCGCCGTCCAGATAGAGCTGGCCCGAGCCGCCGGAGACCTGGGCGCGCTTTTGCAGGGCGGTCTCGACCGCGGTCTCGGCCTTTGACGGGTCGCCGCCGGCGGCGGTGATCAGGTTGCGGGCCAGGCCGTCGCGCTCCTCCAGCAGCACCTTGAGCAGGTGCTCAGGCGCGAACTGCTGGTGGCGGCGGGCCAGGGCCAGGGTCTGGGCGGCCTGGACGGCCTGTTTGGCGCGGTCGGAGTAGAGGTCGAGGTTCACGGCGGGCATCCCCTGATGGCGGATCGCGCCGGCGCGCCCTCAAGCGAGCGACGCGCCGTGCGCTTGCCGATCAGGTGGGTGTGGCCGCGAGGACACGCAAGGCCCCTGCGCCTCAGCTGCCGGTGGTCGGGGCGGAGAAGTCGAACTGCGGCTCGGTCCGGCGCTGGCCGTTGCCGAAGCTCCAGGTCAGGCCGATGTAGGCCGCCCGGCCGCCGAAGGTCACGCTGGTGCGATCGGTGAAGGTCGGCGTGTCGATGTAGGTGACGGCGCCGTATTCGTCGAAGAGGTCGCGCACCGTGGCCTGGAACGACCAGTCCTTGTTGAGCTTGCGCCGGTAGCCGAAGTTGAACAGGGAGGCCATTTCGCGGACGCCCTGGGCCAGCTGCTGGTCGCCCGTCCAGATGCCGGTGACCTGCAGGAAGTCGTTCTGGGTCGGCGACCAGTTGAGGGTCAGTCGGCCCGAGACGCTCTCGCCCTCGCGGTCGGTGGCGCCGGGCAGGCCGGCGGCGTCGATCTCCTGCCGGAAGGCGTTGACGCTGGCGCTGTAGCGCAGGGTCGGATGCAGGGCGCCGTTGGCGACCAGCTCCAGCCCTGTGACCGTGCTGGAGCCGAGGTTCTCCGGCCGGGTGACGAAGACGCCGCCGCCGATCGGCGTGGTCACCGGGGTGAAGGCGTCGGTGGTGTCGCGGTAGTAGAGGGTGGCCTGGTAGAAGGTCTGCTGGATCCGCTTCTGCCACATGACCTCGAAGGAGTCGGTCTCCTGCGGCAGCAGGTCGGGGTTGCCCGACTGGTAGTTGAAGCTGTCCTGATAGGTCAGGAAGGGGTTCAGCATCTGCGGGGCGGGGCGCTGGATGCGCCGGCTGTAGCTGCCGCGCAGGCTCTCGCCCTCGCCGATCGCGTACTGCACGTGCATGGTCGGATAGGCGCGGAAATAGTCGTTCGAGGTCTGGATGGCGGTCGTCACCTGGTCGAGGTCGATGTTGGCCTGCTCCAGACGCAGGCCGAACTGGGCCGACAGGTTCTCGCTGAACGGCTTCTCCCAGGTGACGTAGGCGGCGTGCACCGCCTGGTCGACGTGGAACTCGTTGGAGACGATCGGGTCCGGGGTCAGGTTGTCGGGGGTCGGGCCGCGGGCGAAGGAGTTGTCGAGCTCAAGATTGAGGCCCTGCAGCTCGTAGCCGAGACGCAGCCGGCCGCCGTCCGACAGCGGGCGGACATAGGCGCTGGTGACGCCCAGCTGGTTCTGGCGGTTCTGGTTCTCGAGGTCCTCGTAGAAGACCGGGGCCGGGGGAACCTGCTGGTCGACGATGGTGTCGAGGCCGAAGCTGAAGCGGTTGCGGTCGAAGCGGACCTCGTTGGACCATTCGTGGCCCTGGTCGCCGAAGCGGCGCAGCACCCGGGCGGTGGCGCCCGAGAACTGTCCCGAGAAGCCGCCGTTGGTGTTGCGCCGGAAGGCCGCGGCGACGCCGCCGGCGGCGTTGTCCGCCTCGAAGACATCGACGCCGTCGGCGATGTTGTCGACTTCCGTATGGCGCAGCTCGGCGACCAGCTGGGTCTTGTCGTCGAGATTGTGCTCGGCCGCGAGGCGCAGGAAGACCGCGTCGGACTCGCCGTCGATGGTCTGGGCCTGGCGCGATTCGAGGAACTGGCCCGAGCCGGCGTCAAACAGGGTGCGCAGGCGCTCGACCTCCTGCAGGAAGCCGTCGTGACGCACGCCGAGGTCGGCCGTCAGGGTGGTCTTGCCGGCCGCATGGGCGATGTTGCCGCCGAAATTGTAGCGGCCGTTGTCGCCGACGTTGGCCCGCAACGAGCCCGTCGTGGTGTTGCCGGGCCGGACGGCGTTGGGTTTGGAGATCAGGTTGATGACCCCGCCGCCGCCCTCGGGGCTGTAGGCGGCCGAGGGGTTGGTCATCACCTCGATGCGGGCGTACTGGCTGGCCGGGATCTGCTGCACCATCTGGCCGCGGCTCGGGCCGTTGAACTGGGTCGAGGGCCGGCCGTCGATGAGGATGGTGACATTGGCGTCGCCGCGCAGGCTGACATTGCCGTCGGGGTCGACCTCGACCGAGGGGATGTTGCGCAGGGCCTCGGCCAGGGTGCCGGTCTGGGCCTGGAGGTCGTCGGCGAGGCTGTAGCTGACCGAGTCGATCGAGGTGCGGACATCGGTGGTCCGGCCCTGGACGACGACGTCCTCGACCTGGGCCTCGTTGTCGGCCTCGTCGGCGGGCGGCGGGGCGTCCCGGGTCGCGGGCGGGTTCTGCGGCGCCGGCGCGGGGGCGGCCTGGGCGAAGGCGACGCCGGACGAGGCGGCCATCGCCGTGCCGACCAGCAGGAGGAATTTCAAGGACATGTCGACAATCCCGAAGCGGCGCAAAGCAGGCCGCGTTGATTTTAAGTAGGAGTTAAACCCGCACGACCCGGCTGGGAAGTTACATCTTTTTCATTTCATTACGGTTTTTTCAGAATCGAGGTTGCGCCAGCTGGGGACGGCCGAGACCGCCGACCAGAGCCGGTTCGGGCGTGAGCGGCATGACGGGCCGGTGAGCAATCGCTGAAAAGCGGCGCCGCCTTTCGGCTTGGCGGCGGGGCCGCGGGCGGGCTAGCGTTCGCGGCAAGTCCGTCGGGAGCGTCTGAATGTCCATGCAACTCACCCGCCGTGCGGCGCTGGTCTCATCCGTCGCCGCCGGGGCCGCCCTGCCCTCGCTGTCGCACGCCCAGACCGGGCCGGCGCCCTCGGGCGAGGCCCTCGCCGAAGCCGTGGACGCCTATGTGAAGAAGGCCATGGCCGCCTTCCCCGACCAGCCGGCCGTGTCGATCGCCGTGGTCAAGGAGGGGGCGCCGGTGCTGACCCGCGGCTATGGCGTGCGGGCGCAGGGCGGGGCGCCGATCGACGAGCACACCCATTTCGCCGTCGCCTCGAACACCAAGGCGGTGACGGCGGCGGCGCTGGCCATCCTGGTCGACGAGGGCAGGGTGAAATGGGACGAGCCGGTGCGGACGTATCTGCCGGACTTCCGCCTGTCGAAGCCCGAGCTGAACGAGATGGTCACGGTGCGCGACCTGCTCAGCCACCGCATCGGCTTCGGCCTGGGGGCCGGCGACCTGTTGTTCTGGCCCAACAGCGACCGCACCCGGGCCGAGATCATGGCGGCGGTCGAGCACGTGCCGATCGAGGACCAGTTCCGCACCGCCTACCACTACTGCAACCTGATGTTCGTGGTCGCCGGCGAGGTGGTGGCCGCGGCCTCGGGCATGGCGTGGGAGGACTTCGTCCAGACCCGCATCCTCGACCGTCTGGGCATGGCCGAAACCCTGCCGCTGATGACCGCGGCGGACCCGGCGAAGTCGGCCCTGCCGCACGGCCGCATCGGACCGCCGCTGCGCTACCAGGGGCCGATGCAGACCATCGGCCAGTCGATCCAGGAGGTGTGGAACTGGTCCTCGGCCGGCGCTGCGGGCGGCTTCGTCACCAACCCCGCCGACTGGGCCAGGTGGATCGCCGTGCAGCTGAAGCGCGGCGCCCTGCCGGACGGCTCGCGCCTGTATTCCGAGGCGCGCGGCAACGAGATGTGGAAGCCGAACATCATCATCTCCAACTCGGCCGGGCCGACGCCGGACCTGCCGGGCCGCGCCATCGCGGCGACCTACGCCATGGGCTGGCAGGTCATGGACTATCGCGGCGAGCGCTTCATCACCCACGGCGGCGGCGCCCCGGGCTTCATCTCGGGGACGGTGCTGATCCCCGGCCGCGACGCCGGCTTCAGCTATTTCACCAACGCCGAGGAAGGCTATCTGACCCGCGCGCTGCGCAGCGGCATCGCCGACATCGTCATGGGCAAGACCGGCTTCGACTGGATCGCCGACAGCGTGCGCCTGCGCGACGAGAGCGACGCCAAGTCGATCAGGGCCGCGGCCGAGATCGACGCCAAACAGGCCGCGGGCGCGCCGCCGTCGCTGCCGCTGACGGCCTACGCCGGGACCTGGCGCGACCCGTGGTACGGGGACATCGTCATCGCCCCGCGTGACGGCGGCCTGTGGCTGGCCTTCAGCCGCACCCCGTCCCTGCAGGGGCCGCTGGAGGCCTATGACGGCGACATGCTGCGCACCCGTTTCCCCGACAGGCGCGAGGAGGACGTTTTCGTCAGCTTCAAGCTGGAGAACGGCCGCCCGGTCTCGGCGACGATGAAGGCGGTCAGCCCGGACGCCGACTTCAGCTACGATTTCCATGACCTGCGGCTGACCCGGATCTGATGCGATGATCGCCCTCGTTCTCGCCCTCGCCCTGACCGCCGCCCCGCAGGAGATCCCGCCCGTCTGCGAAATCTCGCCGGGCGCGGCGACCGACTGGGCGGCCTGCGCCGCGGCCCTGCCGGAGGGGTCGCCGCAGCAGCGGCTGGCGCGGCTGAACCAGGCCGCCAACGCCTACCTCGAGCGGGACTACGGCGCCGCCGAGCGGCTCTACGACCTGGCCGCCGGAGACGCGGCGGTGTCCTCCGACGTCTTCCTGCACGCCTTCCGCGCCGCCACCTTCCAGCAGGTCGGCCGCGAGAAGGAGGCGACCGCCGACGCGCACATGGCGTGGCTGATGCTGTCGGGCGCCGCGATCCCCGGCGACCTGCGTCCGCCCCAGCCGCCGGTGGCCGAGGAGGACCGGCGCTTCCTGCTGAGCCTGATCCTGCCGATCCTCAAGAAGGGACGCGACCCGCTGTTCGCCGAGGCCTTCGCCGATTTCCGCGCCCTGCCCGTCAAGGACGCCGACGGCTACGGCAGCCTGGCCCTGGTGCTGGAACAGCTGGGCGATTTCACCGGCGCCCTGGAGGCCAGCCTGGTGGCGGTCAAGGCCGAGCCGGCCAATCCCGGCTATCTGAACAATCATTGCTACATCCTGGTCCGCGCCGGCCGGCCGGCGGAGGGCCTGCCCTACTGCGAGAAGGCGGTTCAGGGCGCGCCGCAGGTCGCCGCCGTCCGCCACAGCCTGGCCGCGGCCCTGGCCGGCGCCGGCCGCTGCGAAGAGGCCGAGGCCGCCCTGGCCGAGGCCCGCCGGCTGGACGCCGCCACGGTTCTGTACCAGCAGCCGATCGCCTGCACGGCCGGGTAGAAACGCCGACCGGGAACCAGGAATCGCGGCGCGATTGCAACAGTGTGTCCGGCGCGTGACAGCTGACGCAGAATGTCACGTCAACCCCCTCGACTTGTTCGACATTCTGCCCATTTTCCGCCCATCGCCTCATCGGGGGGCGTGCTTTCCAAGGTAGCATTTCCCATGAAGACCACTCTCGTTCTGGCGGCCGTCGCCGCCGGCGCGCTCGCCACGCCCGCCCTCGCCCAGGAACCGTCCTCCAGCTACGTCCAGGTCAATCTGGGCGCGAGCGTCGCGGGCGACGTCGATCTGGAAGCCAGCGACGGCGGGGCCGCCTTCGCCGGCGAAGCCGACCTCGAGACCGGCACCTTCGGCAGCATCGCCGCCGGCGCCAGCCTGGGCGGCGGTTGGGTCCTGGAGGGCGAAGCCGTCCTGCTGACCAACGACATCGACACAGCCGCGGCCGACGCCGCCCTGGGCGTGCCGCTCGACGCCAACCTCGAGTCCTACGCCCTGATGGTCAACGGCGTGTACAATTTCGACGCCGGCTCGTTCCGCCCCTACGTCGGCGCCGGCGCCGGCTTCGGCAATTCGAAGTACCGCCTGGCCAGCGAGTCGGAAGACGACATGGGTCTGGCCTGGCAGTTGAAGGCCGGCGTGGTGATCCCGGGTTCGCAGAACCTGAGCTGGGACATCGGCTACCGCTACCTGTCGCTGCCGAGCTTCGACATCAGCGAAGGCGGCGCCTCGGTCGACGCCGACGGCTCGGCCCACATCGTTTCGGTCGGCGCCCGCATGGCGTTCTGAGACCGCCACAGTCTCTGAGTGAAGAGGGCTCCGGCGTCCGCGCCGGAGCCCTTTTTCAATTTCGCAGGCCTATGTCGCGGGGCCCGCGGGAGCAACCAGCGCGATGGCGCGGGCGAGCACCTCGTCCTGACCGACGCGAACGCCGAGGATCGTTCTCGACGCCGGGACGGTGGGCCTCACGCCATGGCCATGCAGCGGCCCGCCGTCATGGTTCACCACCTGCATCCCGGTCCAGTTGATGGTGTAGCCGCCCGGCAAGGCGAAAGGATTGCCGTTGCCGTTCGTCCCGGCGGTCGGGGCGCCCACGATGTCCGCGAGATTGTAGCCGGCGACCATCGCCAGCAGGGTCTCGGCGTAGCTGATCGCGCGGGCGTCGGTAAGGAAGGCGATCCGCCCGTCGAGCCGGGGCGCCCGGGGCCTCACGGTCCAGCCGACCGTCTTCCACGACCGGGCCCTTGCGTCCGGAAGCTCGCCTACCGGAATCCGGAACGGCGGGGTGGAGATGTCGGACGCCGAAAGCCGACCGAGGAAGGCCGCGTCCACCCCCGCGGGATAGCCGCGGAGATCGAAGATCACGGCCTGCTCCGGCGTCACCCGGTCAAGCGCTTCGGACAGAGCATGGTCGTTCAGCCGCGTCAGATCGAAATACCAGGCGCCGGCCGGCAGCCAGGTGACCGGAGCGGGCCTCGGCTCGGAGAGCACCCCGGCCATGGCGCCCGCAGGGATCGGGCGGACGACGACCTGGCTTCGCTCGCCGTCGGAAGTCTCGATCCCGAGCACCACCTCGCCTGCGGTCTCGCGCGACAACAGGCGTTCGGCGGCGCGCCAGGTGCGACGGTGCACCGTGGAGGCCGAAACCCGCTCCTCCTGCGCCGCCAGACGCTCTGCGGCCGGGCTCCCATCGATCGACAGGACCACGTCGCCCACCCGCAGCCGGGACCCGTTTCCGCGGGGCAGGCCGGTGACGACGAGCGCGCCTTCGATGGGCTGCCAGACGAAGGGCAGACTGTAGGTCGACGCCCGCGGGCCGACCTCGCCGTGCCCGTCTTCGAGCCGGGCCACCATCCGGTCGAGGGTCGCCAGCCAGGCCGGGCCGTCGGCCGTCGCGGCCGCCTCCGCCAGCCAGGTCGGCAGGGCCTGATCCCAGGCTCGACCCTCGTCACCGAAATAGGGGTAGAAATGCCGAAAGACGTTCCAGGCGATGACCATGCCGCCGAGCCGGACGGCCCGATCCTCAGGCGCGCCGGAAGACGTCGGGGCGGCTGCGGCGGCGCCTGCGACCGGCGGACCATCCGACGACCCGGCCGTCACCGGCACGGACACGGCGAGGCCGCTGACCAGCTCGGCCTGCCAGATTTCCGGCGTCGTGACCGGAATCCTCTCGCTTTGATAGGCCGGGTTACCGAATGCGACCCCGGTGTGCCGCCAGCGCCAGAGATTGGCCTGCTCTGACGGCGGCGTCGCCGGACCCGGTGCGGCGGGCCCGATAACGAGACCTGGCGCCATGGGCTCGAACCAGCGCCGCAGACGGCGCGCGAGGTCGTCGGCGCCGCGCGCGCCTTCGATGTCCCGCGCGCCCTCAACCGCGATAGCGGTCCACCGTGGATCGGACGGGTCCGACGCTCCCGCGAACCAGCGAACGTAGCCGTACAGTCTGGCGAAGGCTTCAAGATTGCGGAGCCCCTCGCTCGACGGGGGATCGGACGAGCCGTCGACCGCCGCAGGGTCCGGCACGATTTCAAGACTGGCCGCGTCGATCCAAGCGAAGCCTGGGCCTGACAGGAGAAAGCCGGCTGCGATCTTGTTGGCGTCGGCGGCGACCGGACCGGTGATCTCGTAGATCGTCCAGTCCGGCGAGCGGATGGGCCGGTCATTCATATTGTCGAAGAATCCGGGAGAGCCGCCCTCCCGGTCGACCCTGAGCCAGAGGCCGGCCCGGGACCCGGGGGCGGCCCGCGCGGCGGCCCGGAAGCGGATGGTCCGTCCCCTGTAGGGCGTGGCGTCGACGGCCTGGGCGACGGCCGCGAAGGTGCTCCCCGCTGTCGCCTCGCGATGTAGCCGGAGACTGCTTCGCCCCTCATAGGGCGATCGGGTGTCGAAGAGGACGTCAAAATCGCCGGGGACCGGCCGCCAGCCCATGGCCTCGGCCCCGATCGGGTTCTCGAAGCCGCCGTCCCGCAGCACGCTGACGCTGTCCTGCCCGGTCGCCGGCGAGACCGGCCCCCACGACAGAACAGCCGCCAGCAGGATGGCGGCCAGTCGCCACGGTCCGGACGTCCGGCTGGCAGTCATGGCGCGCCCTCGTTGAGCCACCCTCGGGTCAGCCGTGGTGGCGATACGCCAACGCTAGATTTCCCCGGCGCCCTGTCAACCGCGGCGGGGCGGACGCGCCTACTGCGCCGGGCGGCGACCGGCTTCGAGGATGGGCATGCCGGCTTCGGTGGGGATGTAGATGACTTCGCGGCCCTGCTTGCCGGCGGTCTCCTCCAGCATGTGGATGTAGGACCAGCGCAGGTAGTTCTCGGGGCCGCCGAGGCTTTCGGCCATGATGCGGTTGGCCTGATTGACGCCGCGGGCGCGTTCGACCTCGGCCTGGGCGGTCAGCTTGGCGGAGTCGAGGGCCGCCTGGGCCTCGAGCACGCGGATGCGGCGGTCCTGGACCGCCTGCTCATAGGCGGCCTTGCCGGCCATCTGCTTCGAATAGACGTTGTAGGTCGGCAGGCCGATGAGCAGGAGCGCGCCGACGATGACGACGGTGACGACCACACCGATGGTGACGCTGGCTCCGCGCATGGCGACCCCCTGAATCCGACGCGGGACGGCCCCGCCAGAACAGACTTGCGGCGGCGGCCGCGGGGGTCAAGGGTCAGTCGGCGAGTTCGACGATTTCCAGCTTGGCCGCCTGCCTCGGCCACGGGATCACCAGCCGCCAGCGGGCCGGGCCGATGCGCTCGAAGACGCCGATGCGGTCGCGGGCGCGCTGATCGCCGTAGGCGGGAGCGTCGGCCCCGTCCGCCTCCCCGGCCCGGGCGCCGAGGAAGACGAGGCGCCGGCCCGTGTCCGGATAGAGCCGGCCGCGCGAGCGCCCGAAGCCGGTGTCCGCGGTCAGCCACAGCTCGCCGTCGGGAGTGAGGGCGACGGCGCAGCGGCCCCAGGCCGTTTCGGCATGGGCCGGGTCGCCGGCGGCGCGGGCGCCGAGGCGCAGCGTGCGGCAGCGATAATCTCCGGGCGCCGGCGGCACGTCGCCGGCCAGACCGGCGTAGGGATCGACCAGCGGGCCGAGCCCCTCCACCTGTCGGGCGAAGCCGGCCGCCTCGGCCTCGGCCCGGGCCAGCCGCCAGGCCTGGTCGAGGCGGCCGAGGGTCGAGGCGTCGGCAGGCGTGACGAGGGTGCGCCAGTCGTCGGCCGCGCGAACGGCGGCCGGCGCCGGCCGGGCGGTCGCAGCGGGCGAGACCGGCTCGTCGCGACGGCCGCAGCCGGCGGGCAGGGCGGCGACGACGGCGACGAGAAGGGCGGCGCTCAGGGCGGCGGGCGGTCGCATCCGGGTTTCCGTTCGGCTGTTCGCTCCGAACGGCTGGGCCGGGCGGGGGTTCAGCGGCGATCGTCCGGGCGCGGATCGATCAGCAGGCCCGAGACGGTGGCGGCCAGTAGCCGCGGCGACGGCGGCAGGCGCGCCAGCTTGCCGAGCAGGTGGTCGCGGATCCACGGCCGGACCCGGCCGTCGGCCTGGTAGAAGGGGGTGAAGCCGAGGCTCAGCGCCTGGTAGAGGCGCACATGCCAGCGCCGGCGCCGGGCGTAGGTCGACAGGGCGTCGTCGAGGTCGCCGGACCCGGCGACGGCGTCGGCGAGCGCCCGGGCGTCGAGCAGCCCCATGTTCACCCCCTGCCCCAGCTGGGGGCTGGTGGAATGGGCGGCGTCGCCGATGACCGCCAGCCGGGCGCCGACCGGCCGGACGAGGGTGTGGTGGCCGTAGCGGGCCAGGATCAGCTGGTCGGGGTCGATCAGGTTGTCGAGCAGGACCGCGGTCTCGGGCCAGAGGGCGCGGACCTCGGCCTTCCACGGGGCCAGGCCGGCCTCGCGCCAGGCGGCGTAATCGGCGTGCTTCAGGCTCCAGAAGAAGGTGGCCAGGCGGTCCGGCGCGCCGGGACGGGCGCCCACGGGCAGCACGCCGACCATCTTCGCGGCCCCGCGATAGACCTGCTGCAGGGCGCATTCGTCGAAGGGCGCGCCGGGCCACGGAACCGTCGCCCACAGGGCGCCCCAGGCCAGCGGCCGCTGCGCCGCGCCAAGGCCGGCGGCGATCCGCGACCGGGCCCCGGAAGCGTCGATGACGAGGTCGAAGGCGGGCCCGGTCACGCCCCGGTCGTCGGTCAGGCGGCCATCCGCGGCGCCGGCGATCTCGCGCCCGGTCTCGAAGCGGACGCCGGCCGCGAGGCAGGCGCCGTGCAGGACCTCGAACAGCGCGGCGCGATGCACGCCGAGCGCAGCCCGCGGGCGGCGCAGGTCGGCGTAGCGCACGTCCAGCACGATCCGGCCGCGCCGGGCCTCCCGGCCGAAGATGTGGTCGATCGGCTGGGCCATGGCCTCGACCGCCGGGGTCAGGCCGAGGTCGTCGAGGACAGCCAGGCCGGTGGGCTGCAGCATGAAGCCGGCGCCGACGGGCGCGGCCTGCCGGAACCGCTCGAAGACCACCACCGACCGGCCCTGACGCGCCAGCATCAGGGCGGCGGCCAGGCCGGCGGGGCCTGCCCCGACGACGGCGACCTGGCGCGCCGTCACGTCCTGGCGGGGACCAGCTCGATCAGGTCGAGGTTGGATTCGTTCTGCGGCCAGGGAATGGCCAGCCGCCAGCGGCGCTCGCCGATCCGCTCCAGCGCGGCGACAAGGTCGCGGTCGGGGCGCTGGCCGTAGGAGTTGGCCGGCGGCTCATCGGCGAGGGCCATGGAGCCGAGCAGGACCATGCGGCGGTCGTTCTCGGGGAAGAGCAGGCCGGCGGGGCGCTGACTGCCGGTCAGCTTGACGAATTTGAGCCCGTTGGGGGTCTGTTCGATGCGGCAGGCGAACCAGCCGTAGACGACGTAGCCGAGGCCTTCATCGCCGCCCTGGGAGCCCAGCTTGACCGTGCGGCAGCGGTAGTCTCCGGCCGGCGGCTCGACCCCCGGCCGGGCGGCGCCGGGGTCGATCAGCTCGCCGGTGGAGGCGAGATCGCCCGAGCCGCGCTGGCGTTCGGCCTGCTGCAGGGCCAGGCGCCAGGCGGCGTCCAGCCGCTCGTAGCGGTCGCGATCGGAGGCGGCGACGACCCCGCGCCAGTCGCGCAGCACAGGGCCGTCGCCGGGTCCGGCCGGGGGCGGCGGCGGAGGCGGGGTGGTCGCGCAGGCGGCGGCGGCGAGGGCGGCGAGGACGGCGAGGATCAAGGGCCGGGACAGGCGAGGCATGCGGCGCTCCCGTGGGTCGCGGCTCCGCCGTCCCGCAAAGGGCGGGCCGGAGGCCGTGAACGTACAGAGGCGTCCCTTGGACCGGTCCCGGGGCCGTGCGTCAAGCGCACTCGCCCGGGAAGCGGTGGACAGGCGTCAGCCCTCGTCGGCGGGAGCTTCGGCCTTGCGGCGCGGGGCGCGGCGTTTCGGGGCCGGGGCCTCGGCCTCTCCGCCCGGGGGCGGGCCGTCGGCGGCGGGCGCGGCCGAGCGGGTCAGGAAGCCCGGCAGGGCGGTCGGCGCCTCGTCGGCGGCGGTCGCGGTCTCGTTGCGGGGGCGGCGCTCGCGGCGGGGCCGTTCGGCGCGCTCGGCGGCCGGAGCGGCCTCGTTTTCGGGCGTCGCGGCCGGGGTCTCGGCGGCGGCGGTTTCGGATGCGCCGTCCTCGCTCCGCTCGCCCTCGGCCCGTTCGGCCTGGAAGCGCTGGTTGCGCTCCTGCTGGCGGCGTTCCCAGCGCTCGCGGCGGGTCTCGCGGCGGCCGTTCTCGCCGGCCGGCTGCTCGCCATCGGCGCGCGGCTCGCGGTCGTCGCGGTCGCGCCATTCCCGGCGCGGCTGATCGTTCTGGCGGTCGCCGTTCTG
>JADGMZ010000278.1 GCA_015234495.1 Brevundimonas sp.
CCGACCTCGACCTCATCGAGCGCGCGGCGGGCGGCGGACAGGGCCTCGGCCCCCGACAGGAACGGCGCGCCGAGGGCGGCGACCTCGACGGCGGGCAGGTTCCAGGCGATGCGGCGCTCCTGCGGAAGATAGGCGGCGCGCTCGGCGCGGGCGCGAGCCGACAGGCCCGAGACGTCGTCGCCCGCCAGGCGGGCCGTCCCGCCGGTCAGCGGCAGCAGGCCCGCGAGGGCGCGTATCAGGCTGGACTTGCCGGCCCCGTTGGGACCGACCAGGGCCACCAGCTCGCCCGCCTCCACCCGCAGGTCGGCGCCGTCCAGCACGGCGCGGCCGCCCAGTCGCGCCGTGGCGGCCGACACGCTGAGCCAGGCCGTCACAGCCGCCACTCCCGCGCCGCCCGCCAGGCGATCAGGGCGAACAGCGGGGCCCCGACCAGGGCGGTGAACACGCCCAGCTTGAGTTCCTGGTCGGTCGGGGTCACCCGCGCCAGCAGGTCGGCGACGACCAGCATCAGCCCGCCGGTGAGCGCCGAGGGCAGCAGCAGCCGGGCCGGGTCGCCGCGCACCGCCGTCCTGACCAGATGCGGCGCGGCGAGGCCGACGAAGCCGATGACGCCGGCGACCGCCACCGCCGCCCCGGTCGCCAGGGACGCGGCCAGCAGGGCCAGCAGCCGCAGCCGCGCCATCGGCAGGCCGGAGGTGCGCGCGGTCTCCTCCCCGAGGCTGAGCATGCGCAGGCCGGGCGCGGCCAGGGCGGCCAAGGCCGCGGAGACGAGCACGGCCGGGCTGACCCAGGCGACGTCGAACCAGCTGCGGTTCTGCACCGAGCCCAGCAGCCAGTTCATCACCTCGGCCGTGGCGATCGGCGACGGCGACAGGTTGAAGATCAGCGCCGTGGCCGCGCCGGCGAAACTGGACACGGCGACGCCGAACAGGATCAGGGCCTCCGGCGACCGCACCCGCGCCGAGAAGGCGACCAGGAGGCCGCCGGCCAGACCGGCCCCGGCCAGGGCGGCGAGCTCGACCGCGCCCGGGAGCGCGGCCCAGCCCAGCACGATGGCGCCGGCCGCGCCGAGCGCCGCCAGGGCCGAAACCCCGAGCACGCCGGGATCGGCCAGCGGATTGCGCAGCAGGCCCTGCATCACCGCCCCCGACAGGCCCAGGGCCGCGCCGACCATAAGGGCGGTCGCCGCGCGCGGGGCCCGCACCGCCCACAGCACCTCGGCCGGTCCCGAGGTCGGGTCGGTGAAGGCGCGGGTCAGCTGGGCGGGGCTGAAGGCGGTCTCGCCGAACAGCACCGCCGCCGCCATCCCGATCACGATCAGGACGACGAGCGCGATGATCAGCCGGCCGGCGCCCCCGCTCACCGGCGGGCCTTCAGCAGGGCGGCGGCGTCGGCTGCGAACCACGCCGGGCAGGCCAGGCTGGCCGCCGGCAGACGGGCGACGACCCGCCCGCTCGCCGCCCGTTTCACCGCCGGGTGACGGCCGGGACCGCGCCAGTCGCCGCGCGCCTGGTCGAAGAAGCCGAGCACGAACCGCGCCGGCCGCCAGAGCACGATGCGCTCCACGCTGGCCGGGACGAAGCCGGGCGCGCTGACCAGGTTGGACAGGCCGGCGGCGCCGAGGATGGCGTCGACCAGGGTGCCCCGCCCGGCGGTGAAGCCGCCGGCGGTCAGGTACAGGGCCGGGCGCGAGGCGGCGTCGGCGGGCGGAGCGGCCTCGGCCAGCCGGGCGTCCATGCGGGCGATCAGCCTGTCCCCGCGGCCGGGTGCGGCCAGCGCGGCCGCCGCGGCCCGGATGTTGCGACGGACGCCGTCGAAGTCGGCGGCGTCCTCGATGGTCACTACCCGGGTCCCGCCGGCCTCCAGCCGCGCCAGCAGCCGGGCGTCGCCGCCCCAGTAGCGCACCACGACGTCGGGCTGGAAGCCGACCGCGGCCTCCAGCGTCGGGCGGACGCGGCGCCGGCCCGCCGCCGCCTGCCGCATCCATGAGTCGGGATCGTCGGCGCGGGGCGAGAGCGCCAGTTCCGCCCCCGGCGCCAGGGCCAGGACGTACTGGTCGCCGCACTGATCGAGGGACATCACCCGCAGCGGACGGCTCTCTTCCGCTTCGGCGCCGCCGCCCGCCGCCAGGCCGAGGGCGAGGCCGGCGGCCGCCATGGCCCGCCTCACGAGGTCATCAGGCCTGCGAACAGCCCGTCCAGCAGGGTGTCGACGAGGCGCTGGCGATCGGCCCAGTCGAAATAGGGCTTGGTGATCATCAGCGACACCAGGCCGTGGGAGCCGGCCCACAGGGCCTGGGCGGTGGTGCGGGCGTCGCCACGCAGCTGGCCGGCCGCCTCGGCGTCCTCGACCACCTGTTCGAACGAGCGGTAGAGGGAGGCGCCCAGCTCCTGGGCCGCCGACAGGGCCCCCTGCTGCAGCTCGACCGGGCGGGTCATGTAGATCAGGCGGTAGGCGTTGGGATTGGCGAAGCCGAAATCGATATAGGCCTGCATCATCCGCCGCAGCCGTCGTTCGGGGCCGCCCGGCCCGGCGACAACCGCCCGGTTCAGCTCAAGCAGGGCCGCGAAGGCCTGACGGCAGATCTCCTGCAGGATCTCGCCCTTGTCGGCGAAATGCATGTAGAGCGCCGTGGAGGACAGGCCGACCTCGTCGGCGATCTTGCGAATGGTCGCCCCTTCGTAGCCGTGCTCGACGAAGATGCCTTCCGCGGCCGCCAGAATCTCGGCGCGGCGGGCATGGCCCTCGCCCTTGGGCTTGCGCTGCGATCGCGGATTGGCGGCGGGGGCGGACACTGCGGGCGGGACTCCGGGCTGCCAGTCCTGAATAGCGGCATTCTCCCCGCCGCGCCAACCGCTTGCCGTCCGCGACTGACGGCGTTAACCATTTCGCCATGGGAGGGACGCAGGGCAGCGTGGGCGCCGGCGAACACTCGCGCGACGGGCCGCCGCACGCGAGCAGCGCCGCCTGCCGCAGCCTTTCCGCCTTCCAGTGCGCGGCCGTGCTCGCGGCGGGCGGCGGGCTGGGCGGCCTGGTGCTCATGCGGCCCGAGCTGATCCCGGTTC
>JADGMZ010000279.1 GCA_015234495.1 Brevundimonas sp.
GGGTCACGTCGAGCAGCAGCACGTCCTTGACGTCGCCCTGCAGCACGCCGGCCTGAACCGCGGCGCCCAGCGCCACGACCTCATCGGGGTTGACGCCCTTGTGCGGCTCCTTGCCGAAGAAGGCCTTCACGGCCTCCTGCACCTTGGGCATGCGGGTCATGCCGCCGACCAGCACCACTTCGTCAATGTCCGAAGCCTTCAGGCCGGCGTCCTTGAGCGCCTTCTGGCACGGCTCGATGGTGCGCTGGACCAGATCCTCGACGAGGGCTTCCAGCTTGGCGCGCGACAGCTTGATGTTGAGGTGCAGCGGGCCCGAGGCGTTCATGGTGATGAACGGCAGGTTGACCTCGTACTGGGCCGTGGAGCTGAGCTCCTTCTTGGCCTTCTCGGCCTCTTCCTTGAGGCGCTGGAGAGCCAGTTTGTCGGAGCGCAGGTCGACGCCCTGCTCCTTCTTGAACTCGTCGGCCAGGTAGTCGACCAGACGCAGGTCGAAGTCCTCGCCGCCGAGGAAGGTGTCGCCATTGGTCGACTTCACCTCGAACACGCCGTCGCCGATCTCGAGGATCGAGACGTCGAAGGTGCCGCCGCCGAGGTCATAGACGGCGATCTTCTGGCCGTCGGCCTTGTCGAGGCCGTAGGCGAGGGCGGCCGCGGTCGGCTCGTTGATGATGCGCAGCACTTCCAGGCCGGCGATCTTGCCGGCGTCCTTGGTGGCCTGACGCTGGGCGTCGTTGAAATAGGCCGGGACGGTGATGACGGCCTGGGTGACGGTCTCGCCGAGATAGGCCTCGGCGGCCTCCTTCATCTTGCCCAGGGTGTAGGCCGAGACCTGCTGGGGCGAATAGTCCTTGCCGTGCGCCTTGACCCAGGCGTCGCCGGTCGGGCCCTTGACGATCTCATAGGGCACCATGTCCTTGTCCTTCGCGACCACGGGGTCGGTGAAGGCGCGGCCGATCAGGCGCTTGATGGCGAAGAAGGTGTTGGTCGGGTTGGTGACGGCCTGACGCTTGGCGGGCTGGCCGACCAGCACTTCGCCGTTGTCCTGGATGGCCACCACCGACGGGGTCGTGCGGTTGCCTTCCGCGTTCTCGATGACCTTGGGGTTCTTGCCGTCCATGACGGCCACGCACGAGTTGGTGGTGCCCAGGTCGATGCCGATGATCTTGGCCATAGGTTTGGTCTTTCACTCCATTTTCAGCGGGCGGTGCGGCGGCCTTGAAAGGAAGCGCCGCGCGTGACCGCCCCCGGGGTCAGGTCTCTATTGTACGGTTCCGGCGCAAAGCCCCACGAAGTGCGGGGTTTTCCGACGGGTTGTCGCCGATATGGGAAACACCCCCCGCCCCGCAAGGCCTGTCGGCGATTCCGCGTCAGTCTGCGTCAGGTGTGTCAGGAAGCGCGCAACGGCATATAATGGTTGTGCCGGCCCTGTTCGAGGGATGGCAAGGAGGAGGGGCCATGCTCGCCCGCAGACTGTTCACCGCCGCCGTCATCGTCGCCGCCCTCGGCGCAGGGGCGCTGACCGCCGCCACGCCGCCGGAAGGCCAGTCGCGCGACGGCCAGAACCGCCGGGTGCGCATCCACAACCAGACCGGCGCGGCCCTGCTCAAGCTGCAGGCCGCCGACGTGCGGACCGGAGAATACGGCCGTGACCTGCTGGGCGGAACGCCGGTGGCGGCGGGGGCCAGCGCGCCGGTGACCATCGACGCCGGCGGCGGCGCCTGCCTGTACGATCTGAGGGCCGAGCTGGCCGGGGGCCAGGTGCTGGTGCGCGAGAACGTCAACGCTTGCCGGATCGCGGACTATTATCTGACGCGGTGAGGGTGAGGGCGAGGGCCCAGGGGGAATGGGCAGAGGCGGTGGCGTTCCCTGGAACCTTCATCACCCGCCCGTGATTCGACCCGTGCGGCGCGCCGCGCCACTGTCCCGCTTCGCCGAGATGGAGCGCGCGCATGACCCACCTGATCCGTCCCGAAGGCCCCGAGGCCGACGACTTCCGCTTCAGCCGCCGCGCCCTCGCCACGGGCTCTCTCGGCGGCCTGTTCTTCGCCGGCTACGCCCCCGCCGCCCTGGCGGCCCAGGCTAGTCCGGTGAACACGCCGGCCGACGGGCTGGCGGTCGCCAATGTCAGTTATCCGGCTTCCGACGGGTTCGACCTGCCGGCCTATGTGGCGCGGCCGGAGGGGGACGGCCCCTTCCCGGTGGTGGTCGTGGTGTCCGAGATCTTCGGCGTTCACGAATACATCCGCGACGTCTGCCGGCGGCTGGCGAAGGCGGGCTATGCGGCCATCGCCCCGGCCTTTTTCGTGCGGGTGGCCGATCCGGCCGGGGCGGAGATGGCGCGGGTGCAGCAGATCGTCGCCGCGGCCGGCTACGAGCAGGTCATGGGCGACATCGCCGCCACCCTCGATTGGTCCAGCCAGCAGCTGTGGGCCAACGCCGACAGGGTCGGGATCACCGGCTGGTGCTGGGGCGGCAAGGTGGTGTGGCAGGCCGCGGCGCGCTTCGCCGCCATCGACGCCGGCGTGGCCTGGTACGGGCGGCTGGCCCCTCCGGCCAGCGCCACGCCGGAACAGGTCGCCGCCGGCGCGCCGTGGCCGGTCGATCTGGCCGACGACCTCAAGGCGCCGGTGCTGGGCCTGTACGGCGAGGCCGACCGCGGCATCCCGCTGGACAGCGTAGAGGCCATGCGCACGGCGTTGCAGCGGACGGGGCAGGCCGACAGCCGTATCGACGTCTATCCGGCCGCACCGCATGGCTTCCACGCCGACTACCGCGACAGCTATCGCGCCGCGGACGCGGCGGACGGCTGGGCCAAGCTGCTGGCGCTGTTCGAGGCGCGGCTGAAGGGGTGAGCGTCCTCCCCGTTGCAAAGGAATGGGGAGGTGGATCGACGGCGAAGCCGGCGAGACTGAGGGGCTGTCGGCGGTGAAACGGACACAGCCCCTCCACCGCTGCGCGGTCCCCCTCCCCATCGCTGAGCGACGGGGAGGAGACGGTTACGCCGTCCCGTCGAAGTTTCCGCCGTCGGAGGCTTCGGCCTTGGCGCGGCGGCCGGCGCGGCC
>JADGMZ010000280.1 GCA_015234495.1 Brevundimonas sp.
CTGGTCACCACCGAACCGCCGACCAGGAACCAGGCGAGCACGCTGCCGTCCTCGCCGGGCATGTCGTGGCCGGCGGGGGGGTCGGCTTCGGCCGTGTCAGGCGGCGGCGCCGGCGGCGTGGGGTGATGGGCGTGGTCCTGGGCCGCCGCCGGCAGGGCGAGGGCGAGCAGGGATGCGCCGGCGAAGGGCGCGAGAATGCGGGCAGCCATGACGGCCTCCTGAACGAGCTTGAGTGTGGCGCGGGCGGGTCGCCGCGCGGTTTGTCTTCAGAGCCGGGACGTTCGGGGCGGGCGTGGTTCAGGGGCGGGCCGTTCGCCGGGCGGCAGGGCGACGGGGCGCATCGCCGCGACCGGGCGCAGCGAGACGGGTCGGACCACCTCGGGCCGACGCAGGGTCGGCGCGGCCGCCCAGGCGGTGCAGCAGTCCATGGCCTGCATCGGGTCGTCGG
>JADGMZ010000281.1 GCA_015234495.1 Brevundimonas sp.
TGAAACGTAGGCCCGGCGGTCTTGTCGCCGCCGTGGCGCCTCCCGACGCGTGATGATCACGCTATGTTTCAGGGGAGATGGCATTCCGGGCGCCGCAAGGTCAACCGCTGCACGTTTCAACCTCCTGCGAGCCGGGGCGCGGCGCTGTTCTGCACTTTTCCGGTCGCCGCGACGGCCCGGGCGGGATATCGGACGGGCGTGCAGACCCTCGACCCACAGACCCGAGTCCCGTCCGGCGCCCTCGCCTCGCGGGCGTCGGCGCGCAACACCGGCCCGCTGCTGGAGACCCTGGGCGCTCACCTGCCGGCGCGCGGGCGGGTGCTGGAGGTCGCCAGCGGGGCGGGCGAGCACGCCGTGGCCTTCGCCCGCGCCCGGCCCGGGCTGGAGTGGACGCCCAGCGATCCCTCGGCCGAGGCCCGCGCCAGCATCACCGCCCACGCAGCGGCGGCGGCCCTGCCCAACCTGAACCCGCCGATGGCGCTGGACGTGCTCGACGAGGGCGGCTGGCCGCACGGGCCGGTCGAGGCCGTGGTCTGCATCAACATGATCCACATCAGCCCGTGGGCGGCGACCGGAGGGCTGATGCGGCTGGCCGGGCGGGTGCTGCGCCGGCCCGGCGGACTGCTGGCGCTGTACGGACCGTACCGCGAGGCGGAGGTCGAGCTGGCTCCGTCCAACGCCGCCTTCGACGCCAGCCTGAAGGGGCGCAATCCGGACTGGGGGCTGAGGGAGCGGGCGGCGGTCGAGGCGGCGGCCCGGGCCGAGGGACTGGTCCTGACGCGGCGGGTGGAGATGCCGGCCAACAACCTGACCCTGCTGTTCCGGCGGGTGTCCGCATGAGCCTGTCGAAGACCTGGGACGGCGCCGAGCCGGTGCGACTGAACAAATTCATGGGCCAGTCGGGCATCTGTTCGCGGCGCGAGGCCGACGCCCTGATCGCCGAGGGGCTGGTGTCGGTCGACGGCGAGGTGGTCACCGACGCCGGCCGCAAGCTGCAGCCGGGGCAGACCCTGACGCTGAACGAGCGGGCCACGGCGGCCCTGGCCGAGGGCGTCACCATCATGCTGCACAAGCCGGTCGGCTATGTCTCGGGCCAGCCGGAGCCGGGCAAGGTCCCGGCGGTGCGGCTGCTGACCGGGGCCAACCGCGTCGGCGAGGGCGCGGTCCCGGCCGAGGACGCCTCCCTGCCCCCGATCGGCCGGCTGGACGAGGATTCGCGGGGCCTGCTGCTGCTGTCGTCCGACGGTGTGGTGGCCAAGGCGGTGATCGGGCCGGAGTCGGACCTCGACAAGGAATACCTGGTGCGGATCGTCGGCGACGTGACCGAGAAGAAGCTGAAGATCCTGCGCCACGGCCTGATGCTGGACGGACGTCAGCTGCGCCCCGCCTACGTCAGCCGGATGGAGTCGCACCGGCTCAAATTCATCCTGCGCGAGGGCCGCAACCGGCAGATCCGGCGCATGTGCGAGATGGTCGATCTGGAGGTCGTCGACCTGATCCGGGTGCGCGTGGGGCCGCTGAGGCTGGACAATCTGCCGGAAGGCAGATGGCGGATGCTGACGGCCGGGGAGCGGGCGGCGCTGGTCAGCCCGGCCGCCGGCGGGTGACCGGGATGGCAGGGTTCCGTACTGAAAAATCGCGGCCTGTCATCTGAACATTCATGCAGGCGGCGGCGATGGGGAGCGCGCGGCGCCTGAGCGGCGGGCGGTGGGGGTTGAACGCTGCCAAAGACCAGGCCCGGCGGGCATTCCGTCATTCTGCACCGGCGTGCGTCAAAGGCGGACGCAGGCCCCTTGGCGGACCTCCCCGCCCACGACCGGGAGTGTCGGAATGACCCGCGAGGTGTCGGGATGACAGGGTACGGGATGACAGGGTTCCTGGGGCGCGGTCCGGTCAGGCCGGCACACAGGTGAGCTCGATCGCCTCGCCGCCAACCCGGCGGTGCGTCGAACCTGGGCGGCGCGGAGGCGCTGCGGGCCGGACTGCGGCGGCTGAGGTGACGGGGCGCTCCGGTCAGAGCCGGAAACGCCGCGGGGGCGTGACGGGCCGGCGGCGGGCCCGGGCCGCGCCGCCAGACCCGTGAAGCGGCCCTACTGCACCCGCGAGGCGGCCTCGGCGAGGGCGTCGGCGTCGGCCAGGGCCTCGGTCCCTTCACCGGCGATCAGCACGGCCGGCGCGCCCGCGAAGCTGGCCGCCGGGCGGTTGAGGGCTGACAGGACGATGTCCACGCCATCGCCGAAGGCGAAGATCGGCAGGTTGCGGCCGCGGGCGCGCACGATGGCGTCGTGCAGGGCCGGCAGGGCTTCGGGGTCGCCGGCGCCGGCCGGGATGACCAGGCCGCGCAGGGCGCCGTTGTCGATGTCGGAGGCCTGGGCGGTGGGCAGGATGCTGGTCCCGCCGACATTGAGGCCGCCCTCGCCGACCGACATCGGGGCCAGCGACAGGCCGCGCGAGCGCAGCAGGCCTTCAGAGTCCGGCAGGTCGCCGAAATTCATGCCGCGGCGCATGGCGAGGCCGATGCGGGCGCGGACGGGCGCGGGCCGGTAACCGTGACGGCCGGCGTTGGTGCGGGGAGTGAACGGGGCTTTGCGTTGGGCGTACAAGACGTCTCCTTCAGGGGTTTCAGAGGCCGGAAACCCCGCCCGCGGATACGGAATCGCCGCCGGCGCGGGGCGCGGGCGGTGCGGGCGGGCGGATTTCAGGATGGCTCCAGGATGGGGCCTGGAGGGCGGAATTTCAAGGCGCCGAGGACTGTCCCGCCGCCCGTCGGGACCATCCGCCGCGGCCGCGGCCGGAACGAACGGCCCCGCCCCGCCTTGTCCCGACAGGGAGACGACGATGGCGAAATACGCCGTAGGCGACCACGTGAGCTGGAATTCCGAGGCCGGTCGGGTCAGCGGCCGGATCCTCAAGGTCCACGTCCGGGACTTCGACTACAAGGGCCATCCGCGCCGGGCGTCGAAGGAGGCGCCGCAGTACGAGATCGGCAGCGACAAGACCGACCATGTCGCCGCCCACCGGGAAGAGGCCCTGACCCGGCTG
>JADGMZ010000282.1 GCA_015234495.1 Brevundimonas sp.
GGCGGCGCCCCGACCGTGCGGCGGACAGAGCCCCTCCGTCACGGCGCGAGGCGCGAAGCGGTGGAGGGGCTGTCGGCGGCGCCCCGACCGTGCGGCGGACAGAGCCCCTCCGTCACGGCGCGAGGCGCGCCGCGCCACCTCCCCATCCGCTACGCGGACGGGGAGGAGACCGGCGAACCCCTGCTGGCAATCCGCGGAATTACAGTCCGACAACTCCCCGTCCGCCCCAGTCTTTTCAACGACTTCCACTGTCGGAATCCGCGATCTCCCCGCCTGAGGAGAAACCCCCCGCATAATCGGCCCGCCAACAACGGGGGACACGGACATGACCCACCTCGCACCCCTCCGCCCCGCCCCGACCGAGGTGTGGGATGCGGTGCGCGACGACTACCTCTCCGGCCTGCCGGCGCACGAATGCTGTCGCCGGCACGGCGTCACCATCGCCGCCCTGCGCGCCCGCGCCGCGCGGCAGGGCTGGCGGCGCATCGACCAGCCGTGGGTTCCGGCCAACGCCCTGCCCGCCGACGACGAGGGGATGATGCTGGAGCAGCGGGCCGAGGGCGACCTCGACCGCATCGACGTCTCCGAACTGGTCTTCGTGGCCCACCGCCGCATGCTGCGCTGCGTTCTGAACGGCGACGCCGCGGGCGCCCTTCGCTGGCGGCGCGTGGAGAAGATGCTGCTCGAGGAAGAGGCCGAACTGCGCCGCTGGCTGTGCCAGGAGGAGGCGCTGAACGAGACCCGCCTCGCCGAGGAGGCCGAGGGCGCCGACTGGCTGTTCCCGGTCCCGGGCGGGCCGCGTCGCGATGTCGACCGTGTCGACTCTGTCGACCCGAATTTTCCGTCAGGCGCCGGGCCGGCTCCAACGCCGCGGATGCGGCCGGTCGCGCAGCCTCAGCCACGGGGCCATGCCCCAGGCGAGCGGGGTCGAGACCAGGCAGGTGGCGGCGATCATCCACCAGACGGCGTCGAGCAGGGCCGAGGGGCTCAGCGGGGCGGCCAGCAGGGCGACCATGCCGAGGCCGAACAGCACCGCCTGGATCATCGGCCAGATCAGGGCGGCGATGGCGAAACGGGTGCGCATGAGCGGTCTCCTTCGCCCGTAGAACCGTCGTCCGCCGCCCCCTGTTCCGGCGACGACGCCCCTACAGGAACGAATACGGATCCACGTCCACCGTCAGACGCACGCTGGCCGGGATTTTCACCCGCCCCAGCCACGCCCGCAGAAAGCCCTGCAGGTCCACGTCGCGGTCCGCCCGCACCAGCAGACGCTTGCGCCGCCGCCCCCGCACCAGCGCCAGGGGCGCGTCGGCCGGACCATAGACCTCCAGACGCTCCGCATTCGGAATCGCCTCCGCCAGAGCCCGCGCCGCCGCCTCCACCGCCTCGGCCTTCTCGCCGGACAGGATCAGCGCAGCCAGCCTTCCGTAAGGGGGCAGGGCCGCCGCCTCGCGCTCGGCCATCTCCGCCTCGATGAAGGCGTCGCGGTCGCCCGCCGCCAGGGCCTGAAGCACCGGGTGCTCCGGGGTCCAGGTCTGCAGGATGGCGCGGCCCGGCCGCTCGGCCCGCCCGGCCCGGCCCGCCGCCTGGGTGAGCAGCTGGAAGGTGCGCTCGGCCGCCCTCAGGTCGCCGCCCCGTAAGCCCAGGTCGGCGTCGACCACGCCCACCAGGGTCAGGCGCGGGAAGTTGTGGCCCTTGGCCGCCGCCTGGGTGGCCACCAGGATGTCGATCTCCCCCTCGGCCATGGCCTGGATCAGGGCCCCCGCCGAGCGGCCGTCGGGGACGGTATCCGAGCTGAACACGGCGGTGCGGGCCTCGGGGAACAGCTGGCGGACCTCCTCCTCGACCCGCTCGACCCCCGGCCCGACCGCCACCAGGCTGTCCTCGGCCCCGCACGAGGGGCAGTGCCGCGGGCGCGGCATGGAGAAGCCGGTCAGGTGGCAGACCAGCCGCCCGGTGTAGCGGTGCTCGACCAGCCAGCTGTCGGTGTCGGGCGCCGTCAGCCGGTGGCCGCAGGCCCGGCACAGGACCACCGGGGCGTAGCCGCGGCGGTTGAGGAACAGCAGGCTCTGCTCGCCCCGGGCGAGGGTCTCGCCGACGGCCTCCCTCAGCGGCTGCGACAGCCAGGTCTGGGGGTCCGGCGGGGCGGTGCGCAGGTCCAGCAGCTCGATCGTCGGCAGCACCGCCGCCCCGTGCCGGGCCGCCAGCCTCAGCCAGCCGTAGCGGCCCTGGCGGGCGTTCCACAGCGTCTCCAGCGACGGCGTGGCCGAGGCCAGCACCACCGTCGCCCCCTCGATCCGGGCCCGCGCCACGGCCAGGTCCCGCCCGTGGTAGACCAGCCCTTCCTCCTGCTTGAACGAGCCGTCGTGCTCCTCGTCCACCACCACCAGCCGCAGCCGGGCGTAGGGCAGGAACAGGGCCGAGCGGGCCCCGACCACGATGCTGCAGCGCCCGGCCCGCACCGCCTCCCAGACCTGCCGCCGGCGCGGCGGGGCGACGCCCGAATGCCACTCGGCCGGGGCCGCCCCGAAGCGCGTCGCGATCCGCTCGATCAGCGCCTGGGTCAGGGCGATCTCGGGCAGCAGTATCAGCACCTGCGCCTCCGGATCGGCCCGCAACGCCCTCGCCGCCGCCTCCAGATAGGCCTCGGTCTTGCCCGAGCCGGTGACCCCGTCCAGCAGGAAGGGCGCGAAGCCGCCGCCCTGCACCGCCGCCGCGATCGCCTCTGCGGCCGCCGCCTGGTCGGGATTCAGCGCCGCCGGCGCATGATCCGGATCGGGCGCATCGAAGGCCGCGACGGCCTCGATCTCGACCACCTCCAGCACCCCCTCGTCGACCAGCCCCTTGACCACCCCCGACGACACCCCCGCCGCCCGCGCCAGCTCCGGCCCCGGCATGGACCTCTCGCCGATGGCCTCCAGCACCGCCGTCCGCGCCGGCGTGGCCCGCGCCGGCTGACGGTCGCCGACCCTTCGCACCCGCCGCTCCGGCCGCGGCCGCGGCGCCCTCAGCCCCTTCAGCGCCGCGGCCGCCATCTCGCCGGGCGCGCTCAGCGTCCAGCGCGCCGCCCATTCCACGAAGTCCACCGTCCGCTCCGGCAGGGCCGGCTCCTCCAGCCGCTCGGCCACCGCCTTCAGCCGCCGGTTCGACCCGGTCGTCTCGCGCACCTCGGCGACGATCCCGCGCACCAGCCGCGGCCCCAGCGGCACGGCCGCCTGGTCGCCCCGCGCCAGCGCCATCCCGTCGGGCACCTCGTAGTCGAAGGCCTCCGGCACCGGCAGGGGAATCAGGATCGAGGCGACTTTCACCGGCGGCTCCGAAGGGCTAGAAGCCCGGGCATGAAACTCTTCCTCGACACCGCCGACGTCTCCGTCATCCGGGACATGGTCCCCACCGGCATGGTGGACGGCGTGACCACCAACCCTTCCCTGATCGCCAAGTCCGGTCGCAACATCGCCGAGGTCATCGCCGAGATTTGCGCCCTCGTCGAGGGCCCCATCTCCGCCGAGGCCGTGGCGACCGATTTCGAGACCATGGTCCGGGAGGGCGACAAGCTCGCCGCCATCGCTCCCAATGTGGTCGTCAAACTGCCCCTGACCTGGGACGGTCTGCGCGCCACCCGCGCCTTCGCCGACAAGGGGATCAGGACCAACGTCACCCTCTGCTTCTCCGCCGCCCAGGCCATGCTGGCCGCCAAGGCCGGCGCCAGCTTCATCTCGCCCTTCGTCGGACGTCTGGAGGACCACGGCGCCGACGGCGTGGCCCTGCTGGAGGAGATCCGCACCCTCTACGACATCCACGGCTTCGAGACCGAGGTGCTGGCCGCTTCGCTGCGCAACCCCTCGCACGTCTCCGCCGCCGCGCTGGCCGGCGCCGACGCCGCCACCCTCCCGGCCGACGTTTTCAAGGCCCTGGTCAAGCACCCGTTAACCGACAAGGGGCTTGATGCCTTCCTGGCGGACTGGGGCAAGACCGGTCAGTCGATTCTGTAGATCCGCCTCGAGGAGAGGTCCGTGAGCGTATCGCCTGACCTCTCCGCCGAAGACGCCGGACCGCACTGGCCGGAGATCCGGGCCTGGCTGCAGGCCCATCCGCAGACCCTGCTCGATGACCGGTCCCTGCTGGAGGAGATCGGGCTCAAGCCGCACGGCCGCAACGTGGTCGAGTTCGGCCGCGCCGCCCTGACCCGACTCGAGGCCGCCGCCGAGCGCGAGGCCGACGCCCGCAAGCGCATCGAGGCCGTGGCCCGCGCCAATTTCGCCGCCCAGACCCAGACCCACGTGGCGGCCCTGGACCTGATGGAGGCGCGCAGTCCCTCCGACCTCGCCCGCCGGCTCGACGCCGTCGCCCAGGGCCGCTTCGGCCTCGCCGGCGCGGTGATTGCGCTGGAGAAGCCGGGCCTCGTGCCGTTCGGCTGGAAGTCGCTGGAGAGCGGCGGGGTCGACCGTCTGCTCGGCGAGCACGGCCTGACCTGGCTGGGGCCCAATTTCGACGGCCTGGGTCTGTTCGGGCCGACGGCCGAGGAGGTCCGGTCGGTGGCCCTGATCCGCATGACGCCGGCCTTCCCGGGCTCCGACCCGGCCCGCCCGGCGATCTGCGCCTTCGGTTCGTCTGAGGCCGACGGCTTCACCCCGACCATGGGCTGCGAGCTGGTGGCCTTCATCGCCCGGGTGGTCGAGCGCACGGCGGAACGATGGCCGCTGCTCAGCTGACCGCCGACGAAGCCCTGGCCGCCTGGCTGGAGCACCTCGCCCACGAGCGCCGCCTCTCGCCCCGCACGCTCGAGGCTTATGGCCACATCGGCCGCCTCTACCTGGCCTTCCTGCAGCGCCACCGCGGCCAGGCTCCGAGCCTCGCCGATCTGGGCCGGGTCAGTCCCGCCGAGCTGCGCGCCCACCTCGCCGAGCGCCGCTCCGGCGACCGCCCGCTGGCCGCCCGCTCGATCAGCCAGACCCTGTCGGCGGTCCGCACCTTTCACGTCTTCCTCGACCGCAGGCTCGGCACGCCTGCGCCGCAGCTGGCCCTGGTGCGCGGGCCGCGGGTCAAGCCGTCGCTGCCGCGGCCGGTCAGCGAGGACCAGGCCCGCGGTCTGATCGGGGAGCCCGCCAGCGACCCCGACGCGGAGCCGTGGGAGGCCGCGCGGGACCGGGCCATCCTGACCCTGCTCTACGGCTGCGGCCTGCGCATTTCGGAGGGCCTGTCCCTGACCCGCGCCGACGCCCCCCTGGCCGAGGCCCTGCGCATCACCGGCAAGGGCGGCAAGACCCGTCTGGCCCCGGTGCTGCCGGCGGTGCGCGAGGCGGTGGACGCCTATCTCGCCCTGCAGCCCTTCCCGCTGGCGCCCGACGACGCCCTGTTCCGCGCCCGCCGCGGCGGGCCGCTGGGTCCGCGTCAGGTCCAGGCCATGGTGCAGCGGCTGCGCGGCCGGCTCGGCCTGCCGGCCAGCGCCACGCCCCACGCCCTGCGCCACAGCTTCGCCACCCATCTGCTCGGGGCCGGGGCGGACCTGCGGTCGATCCAGGAACTGCTGGGCCACGCCAGCCTGTCGACGACGCAGAAGTACACGGCCGTCGACGCCGCGCGCCTGCTCGACGCCTATGCGTCGGCCCATCCGCGCGCCTAGACTGCCGCTTCAGAACGCAGGAGGCGGCTCTGGCGGACGGCGCAGTTCCGATGCTGAACCGGCGGGCCATGACCTTCGGCATGGCGGGTCTGGCCGTGGCCGGCCCGGCGGCGGCGCAGGAGCCGCCCCTCGACGAGCCCCGGCTGCTGGCCAACCTGCTGACCCGGATGGCGCTGAAGGTCAGGATCAACGGCCGGCGCGGGGCGGTATTCGTGCTCGACACCGGGGCCGGACGAACCGTCATCGCCGAAGATCTGGCCCAGGCCTGGGAGCTGCCGGCGAGGCCGCCGGTGCTGGTCCACGGCCTGACCGCGGCCGAGGTGGCCCCGACCGTGCACGTCGGCCGCCTGAGCTTCGGCGGGCGGCGGTTCCATGACCTGCAGGCGCCGGTCTTCCCGCGCCGGCTGCTGGCCGCCGACGGGTTGATGGGACTGGATGTGCTGGGCCGGTTCCGGCTGGACCTGAACATCTCGGCCCGACGGGTGAAGCTGACCCCGTCCGGCCCGGACGTGGTGGCGGTGGGCTCGGCCGGCCACCGCGCCACCCGCCTGCCGTCGCATGAGCGGCCGGCCCGTCACGGCCGTTTCGGGGCCCTGATCCTGCGCGGGTCGGCCGAGGGGCGGGAGATCGACGTCTTCGTCGACACCGGGGCCCAGTATTCGATCGGCAACATGGCGCTGCTGGCGGCGGTGGGCGGCGATCCGGCCGGGCTGGAGCGGGTCATCGTCTACGGGGTCACCGGCCAGGTCCTCGCGGCGGCCAGCGGCCAGATCCGTGAACTGCGGCTGGGCAGCCAGAGGCTGGGCCCGACGTCACTGCTGTTCGCCGACCTGCACGCCTTCGAGGTGCTGGAGCTGGTCGATCGGCCGGCCCTGCTGATCGGGGCGGACCTGCTGTACCGCTTTCGCGAGGTCAGCTTGGACTTCGGGCGCTCGCAAATGGCCTTCCGGGGCCTGCGGCGGCCGGGGTAGGGGGCGGAAAAACAAGTCGACAGGGTCGACAGGGTCGACATCGGCGGCGGCGGCGGCGGCCGGAAGGCGGGAGGGCTGAAAAAACGAGTCGACAGAGTCGACAGAGTCGACATCCGGGTCATGGGAAATCAATGAGTTGGCGATTTCGCCATGTCGACTCCGCGTCGCGGAGGCGGAGGATTCGGTTGTCAAAGACCCGGCGGCCGGGATGGACCGCCGGGGCAGTATGGGGCCGCGCTCTCCTCAGGCGCGCAGATTCGCCCGAGAAACGGCCAAGCCCTTGATCCGGCGCGGGTCCGGGCCCGCTATCGGACCACAATTCCGGAAATCGCCAGCAGGCGCGCCTAGGCCTGCATGGTCCAGTTGTCGACGCCCATGGCCGCCTGTTTGACGGCTTCCGAACGGGTCGGGTGCGGATGGCAGATGCGGGCGATGTCCTCGGCCGAACCGCCGAAGGCCATGGCCACGCAGGCCTCGCCGATCATCTCGCCGGCCTGCGGGCCGAGGATGTGGACGCCGAGGATGCGGTCGGTCGTGGCGTCGGCCAACACCTTGGCGAAGCCCTCGGTCTCGTGGTTGATCTTGGCCCGGCTGTTGGCGCTGAAGGGGAATTTGCCGCTCTTGTAGGCGATCCCCGCCTCCTTCAGCTGCTCCTCTGTCTTGCCGACCCAGGCCACTTCCGGGCTGGTGTAGACGACGCTCGGCACCAGATCGTAGTCGACGTGCCCGGCCTTGCCGGCGATCAGCTCGATCACCGCCACCGAGTCCTCCTCGGCCTTGTGCGCCAGCATCGGGCCGTAGGTGACGTCGCCGATCACCCAGACGCCCTCGGCCACCTTGAAGTGGTCGTTGGCGATGAAGCCGCGCTTGTCGGTCTGGACGCCCACCGTCTCGAGGCCCAGGCCCTCGGTGTAGGGGCGGCGTCCGATGGCCACCAGAACAACGTCGCCCTTCAAGGTCTCGGCCGCGCCGCCGGCGGCCGGCTCGACGGTCAGCTCCACCCCGTCCTTCGAGGTCTTCGCCCCCGTCACCTTCGACCCCAGCTTGAAGCTCATGCCCTGTTTGGTCAGGGCGCGCTGGAAGGCCTTGGCCACGTCGGCGTCCATGCCGGGGGTGATGCGGTCGAGGTATTCGACCACCGTCACCTCGGCGCCCAGCCGGCGCCACACCGAGCCCAGCTCCAGGCCGATGATGCCGGCCCCGATCACGATCAGCCGCTTCGGCACGGCCGTCAGCGACAGGGCGCCGGTGGAATCGATCACCTTGCCGTCCTCGAAGGCCACGCCGGGCAACGGCGTCGGCTCGGAACCGGTGGCGATGACGATGTTGCTCGCCGACAGGGTCGAGGTCGCGCCGTCGGCGGCGGTCACCTCGACCTTGCCCGGCCCGGTGATCCGGCCGCGGCCCTTCACCCAGTCGACCTTGTTCTTCTTGAACAGGAATTCGATGCCCTTGGTCAGGGCCCCGACACTGTCGGCCTTCTGGCCCATCATGGCGGCGAGGTTCAGCCTGGGACCGTCGACCTCGATGCCGAGACCGGCGAACTGCTTGCCGGCCATCTCGTAGAGCTCGGAGGCGTGGAGCAGCGCCTTGGAGGGCATGCAGCCGACGTTCAGGCAGGTGCCGCCGAGGGTGTCGCGCATTTCGACGCAGGCGGCCTTCAGGCCCAGCTGCCCGGCCCGGATGGCGGCGTTGTAGCCGCCCGGCCCGCCGCCGATGATGACGACATCGTAGGAAGCGGCTTCGGCCATGAGGTCTCTCGTTTGTTGGGGCGCAGGGGGAGCGCGCGGAACCTAGCGACGCGCCGGGGCGCGTCAACCGTCGGACCCGATATAGGCGGCCTTGGCCGCTTTAGTAGGCGAACTGTCCGGGCGTGCGCGGCCGCCGGATGCGGCGGCCGGCGATGACCACCAGCACGCCCAGCACCACCAGGACGCCGAGGGTCAGGTAGACCGGATCCATGGGCAGGCTGGAGGCCGCCGCGGGCGCGGACATGGTAGCCGGTCCGGCGCCGGCCGCCTCGCCGCCCTGGTGGTCCAGCGCCACGCGCAGCGCGGCGTCGGCGAGGAAGGCGAGGAAATAGGCCACGGCGGCCTTTGAATTCCCCGCCCCGAGCATCAGGGCGGAGATCACATACAGACCGATGGCGCCGGCCCACAGCGCCCAGGACGGCAGGAAGCCGAACAATTCGCCGCCGCCCTGCGCCTCGGCGCCCGCGCGCAGCGTCGCGGTTTCGGGACCGGCGCCTTCGATGAAGGGCGACAGGAACGGCCAGGCCAGCCAGCCGGCGTACGCCAGCACGGCAGCCACGACGACGAAACGCAACAGCTTCATGACAGACCCTCCCACAGACCGTTAACCATTCTACACCGCTACGCTGGCGGCGCCAGCAGTACGGCTCAGGTCGCGGCGGGCAGGGATATCCACACCTCGGCGCCCTCGTCCGGGCGGCCGTCGACGGTCAGCCTGCCGCCCGACTGCCGCGCGAAGGCGTAGGCCTGGGACAGGCCGAGGCCGGCGGCCCCTTCCCGGGTGGTGAAGAAGGGCTCTATCGCCCGTGCGGCCAGATCGGCGTCCATGCCCGGGCCGCTGTCGCGGACGCCCAGGCGCAGCCCGCCCCCCGGCAGGGTCTCGAGGCGCACGGCCACCGATCCCCGGCCGTCGACCGCCTGAACGGCGTTGCGGGTCAGGGCCATGACCGCGCCCTCGAAGGCCACCGGATCGATCCGCGCCGGCGCAGCCTCTGACGGCCCCTCGATCATCAGGTCGACCCCCGGCCCGGCCAGCTGGCGCAGCCGGCCCTCCATGCCGCGCAGCAGAACGCCCGCGTCGATCTCGCGAAGCACGGGTTCGTCGTCGCCCCGGGAGAAGGCGGTCAGCCGACGGGTCAGCAGCTCGCCCTTCTGGCCGGCCGCCAGCGCGGCCTGGCCGATGCGCCGCACCCGGTCGGGGTCGTCGGCCTGGCGCAGCATCATGTCGAGCGCCCCGGTCATGACCCCGAGCATGGCGTTGAAGTCGTGGGCCAGGCCGCCGGTCAGCCGGCCGACGCTCTCCATCCGACGCGCGCCCTGCAGTTCCGCCTCGGCCTCGGCGCGAATGCGATCGGCGGCGGCGCGGGCCGACCCGGCCTCCGCGCGGGCCGCGGCGGCGGCGGCCAGGGCCTCTTCGGCGGCGGCGCGGGCGGCCTCGGCCTCGGCCCGGAGCGCGGCGTCGACGGCAGGCTCGACCGGTTCGGACGCCTCGGGATCGGGCGAAGGCGCCGCGATTCCGGAGCCGTCGGCGACCTCGACCACGGCGGGGTCGGGGTCGGGGTCGGGGTCGGGGTCGGCGCGTTCGCCGGCCAGCAGCAGGGCGTCAACCCGGCCGTCAGCGTCGGTCAGGGGCAGCATGGACCAGCGGATGCCTTCGGCGGCGCCGCGCCGCGACACGATCGGCTCGGCCTCTCCGGCCGGCGCCGACAGGGCGGCGCGCAGGGCCTGTCGGCCCTCGGCCCGCTCGTCCTCGTCGAGGAAGAGGTCGGCGAAATCGCCCTCGGCGGAGTCGCGGCCCAGCACCAGCAGGGCGGTGCGGTTGGCTTCGCGCACGCCGCCGTCCGGCCCGGCCACGACCAGGGCGCTGGCGGCGGCGTCGAACACCCGGCGCGTCAGGCCGGCGTCGGCGGGGCCGGCGGGCTCCGGCGCGACCGCCTCGGGCGTGATCAGGCTGTCGGTCTCGACGATGGCCGCGGTCGAGCCGATGATCTGGCCGGTGTCGTTCTCGATCGGCATGGCGGTGACCGAGACCAGCATCTTGCGGCGGGCGGACGGGTTGGCCATCAGGTGCTGGAAGCCGCGCACCGTCTGGCCGCGCAGGGCGCGGGCGCTGGGCAGCAGGTCGGGCGGGATCGGACGTCCGTCGGGGAAGGTGATGCCCCAGGTCGCCGAGTGGAAGCGCAGGCCGATCAGTTCGGCGTCGCGGCGACCCAGCAGCTGGTGGGCGGCGCGGTTGGCGAAGACGAACTTGCCCTGGTAGTCGGTCTCGACGAGGGCCACGGGGATGGCGTTCAGGGTCTCGAACAGGCGTTTCTGGGAGTCCTCGGCGACGCGCTGCACCAGGTCGAGCTGGCCCGAGGCGTCGACATGGCGCGAGCGATTGGTCGCGGCCAGCCACAGGCCGATCAGGCCGACGATCCAGCCCGCGACCGCCAGGCCGCCCATGACCCACATCCAGTTGACCTGGCCCTCCAGAAACATGCGCCCCGACTGTCCCGTTCTGGCGCCCCGCGGCGCCGCTCGGGCGATACCCTGCAAATGGCGAACCGAACCGTACCGCTTTCGCCATCGAGGCGACTAGACGGGCGGCCCCGCCCCGTCCAGCGCGGTCGCCGGTTCGGAGCCGCCGGCGGGGGCGCGCCGCGCCTGCCGGCGGTCCGCCAGGGCGAACAGCCAGATGCCCAGCGGCATGATCCAGTAGGTGACCCCGGGCAGCCACGGGGCGGCCGGCAGCAGCGGGGTCAGCGCCACGGCGCCGGAGACCACGCCCGTTGCCGCCGCCAGCGTCCAGGTCCGCGCCCACGAGCGGGCCGCGGCGCCACGCGGATCGCCGGGCTGCAGCCCCTCGCCCGCGTGCCGGAACAGCAGGACATACAGCCCCGACAGCAGGGAGAAGCCGAAGCCGTAGATCGCATAGGTCCAGCCCAGCTCGCCGAAGCTGGAGATCAGGCCGCCGCCCGGCAGCCGTCCGCCGGACATGAAATGCAGCGCCGTCTCGGTCAGCAGCCGCAGCGGGAAGACGAACACCAGCACCGCGAACACCACCGCCAGGCTGAGCAGGGTGGCCCGGCCGTCGCGCCGGGGGCCCAGCGCCGACCAGGTCCGGTGGGCGATCCAGAACAGGACGATCAGGGCGAAGCCGGCGAGAAAGGCGGGAATGCGCGCCAGCGCCCGCAACAGGTCGTCGAAGGATCGCAGCGGCTCTCCGCCGGCGATGATCAGCAGCGACACGGCGAAGGCGAAGGCGGCGTCCACGAAGGCGTCCAGCCGCTGCGTCTCGGTCGGGCGAAAGCCGGTCTTCGCGACAGTGGTCTCGTCCATGGCGGCCTCCCCTGCCGATCCCGGACGAACGGTGATCGATTCAGGGCCGCGGGGCAACGGCCGGCGTCAGTCCCAGGCGGACTTCTGCGGCGAGAAGGCGTCCATGGCCTCCAGCAAGGCGGCCACCAGCCCCCGCTCCTCCTCGCTCAGCTCGGGTCGCCAGATGTCGAAGATGAGCACCACACGGGCGCGGTCGCTGTCGTTCCTGGCCTCGTGCTCGATGGTGTCGTCGAAGGCCCAGCATTTGCCCCGCTCCCAGGCGCGCACCTCGTTGCCGACGCGGAAGCGGCAGTCGGGCGGCACGATCAGCGGCAGGTGGCAGACCAGCCGGGTGTTGACGAAGCCGGTGTGCGGCTGGATGTGCGCCCCGGCCTTGAGCTGCGAGAACATGATCTGCGGCGAGCGGCCGCCGACCCGGCACAGGGGGGCGTGCTGCAGCGCCGCCATGGTCTGCGGGCAGCGCGCGGCCTCGGCCGTCTCGGCGCCGTCCTTCCACAGGAAGCAGCTGCTCCAGTCCATGCTGTCGATGAGCGGATAGTCGGGCCGGTTGGGCAGGCCGGGCCGGGTCTTCAGATAGGGGGCGAAGGCCGACTGGTCCTCGAGCACGGCGTTGAGCTCGGCGGTGATGGCGTCGGTCGCCGCCTCCACCGCGTCCATCCACGGAAACTGCTCGCGCGGGTAGAACTGGATGTTGGGCAGCTCCGGGTAATAGAGCGCCTGCGGCTGCTGCAGATAGGGCTGGCGGCGGCCGGTGAGGATGTCGAGGGCGTGGGTGAAGCGGCGGTCGGAGCGGCCCTCGGCGTAGCCGGCGGCGGCCAGATGGTCGGCGACCGTGTCCGCCATGCCGGTGGCGATCCGCGCCTGGGCGGCGCGGGCGCGCTGCAGGCCCTCGGCCAGGTCCGGCGGTAGCGACGGCCGGTCGCCGGCGAGGCGGACCAGGGCGTTGAAATAGATGCCGGCCTCGCGGTGGGCGCCTCGCGCCGCCAGCACCTCGGCCTTGGCGAGGGAGCCGCGCAGGCTGCGGGCGTTGAGGACAAGGGCGCGGTCGGCCGCCGTCCCGGCCGCGTCGAGGTCGCCGAGGCGCAGGCAGCACATGGCCAGCAGGGCCCAGGCGTCGGCGTCGGCCCCGGCGCCGCCGATGACCGCCTCGTCCAGCCGGGCGCGGGCCGAGGCCCAGTCGCCGGAGCGATAGGCGGAGACCGCGGACTGGAGCAGCTGGAGCGGCGAGGCGGAGGTCATGTCCGTTCGTAGCCGGGCCGGGAGCCTGTCTCAACAGCAGAGGTCAGGGCCGAAAACAGGAAGGGCCCGGCCGGAGCCGGGCCGTCTTCGTTTCGACTGGAGCGGGCGAGGCGATTCGAACGCCCGACCCTCACCTTGGCAATCTGGCGGCGGCCCATGGCGCCGAAAACAGGAAAGGCCCGGCCGGAGCCGGGCCTTCTTCGTTTCGACTGGAGCGGGCGAGGCGATTCGAACGCCCGACCCTCACCTTGGCAAGGTGATGCTCTACCCCTGAGCTACGCCCGCGCTTCAGTCGAGGGCGGGCCTATACCGGACCCGCGCGGCCCCTCGCAAGCCCTATCGAAGAAAAACTGCGCTCAAGCAGCGAGCGACCGCGTCGCGAGCGATAGCGCCCCCGTCTCGCCTCAGCGAGGCGCGAGGCGAATTGCCCCGTCGAGGCGGATGCATTCGCCGTTGATGTAGACGTTGCGGGCCAGCTCCAGCACCAGGGAGGCGTAGTCGGCCGGCGTGCCCAGTCGGCTCGGGAAGGGGATGGCGGCGGCCAGGGCGTCCTGGATCTTCTGGTCCATGCCGGCCATCATCGGCGTCCACATGATGCCGGGCAGGATGGTGTTGCAGCGGACGCCTTCCTGGGCCAGGTCGCGGGCCACCGGCAGGGTCATGGCGTAGACACCGCCCTTGGACGCCGAATAGGCGGCCTGGCCGATCTGGCCGTCCTGGGCCGCCACCGAGGCGGTGTTGACGATCAGGCCGCGCTCGCCGTCGGCCATGGGCTCCAGCGTCACCATGCCGGCCGCCGACTGCGACAGGACGCGGAAGGTGCCGAACAGATTGACCCGCACGGTGCGTTCGAACTGGGCCATGTCGTGGGCGCGGATCTCGCCGGTGTCCTTCTTGCGCGAGACGGTCTTCTGGCCGGTCGCGATGCCGGCGCAGTTGACGGTGAGGCGCTCCTGGCCGTGGGCGGCGCGGGCCTTTTCGAAGGCGGCGGCGACCGAGGCGTCGTCGGTGACGTCGACCTTGCAGAACACGCCGCCGATCTCGGCCGCGATGCGCTCGCCGGCCGCCTCGTTGAGGTCGAACAGGGCGACCCGGGCGCCGGTGGCGGCGATGGCGCGCACCGTGCCCTCGCCGAGCCCCGAGGCCCCGCCGGTCACCACTGCGGCGATGCTGCTGTCGAGTTTCATGGCGCGAGCCCCTATCTTGTCTGAACCTGAGTTTCGGCCGGGGGTTTAGCCGCCATGTCCGTCAAAGCCAAACCCGTCACGCCCGAAGAGGCGCTGGACCCGTCCCGGGCCCTGGTCCCGTCGGTGCAGCGGGTCAACGAGGTCCGCGTCAGCAAAGGCTTCTGGCCCAAGATGCGGCGCACGGCCTCGAAGATTCCGTTCGCCGGCCAGGCCCTGTCGGTGTGGTTCGCGGCCCGCGATCCGGAGACGCCCGCGGCGGCCAAGGGGCTGATGCTGGGAGCGCTGGCCTATTTCGTCCTGCCCATCGACGCCATTCCCGACATCTTCGCCGGCATCGGCTTCACCGACGACGCGGCGGTGATCGCCGCCCTGATCGCCACCCTCGGGGCCAACATCAAGCGGCGGCACAGGGATCAGGCCGACGCCGCCCTGGAGCGGCTG
>JADGMZ010000283.1 GCA_015234495.1 Brevundimonas sp.
GAAGGCCCCCAGCGCGGCAATGACGATGTCGGCGTACTGCAACCGCGCTCTCCTGACCTGCGACGCCCCGTCGCCGAAATCCGACTCGATATCGCCGCCCCGGGCGGGCATACCGCTGGGGCGGGCGTCCGACCAGCGGCGCAACGCATAGTGTAGCGGTCGGGATGGCGGGCGTCGAATGAAGCGTTTCAGCGGTGGCGATGAAAGTCGGGTCGTCGCGGTCTGGCTGTGGCTGACGGCGGCGCTGGTGTTCGCCATGATCGTGGTCGGGGGCGCCACGCGGCTGACCGGGTCGGGGCTGTCGATCACCGAGTGGAAGCCGATCATGGGCGCCCTGCCGCCGATGAGCCCGGCCGACTGGGCCGAGGCGTTCGAGAAATACCGGGCCATTCCGCAGTACGAGCAGATCAACGCCGGCATGACGCTGGGCGAGTTCAAGGGCATTTTCTGGTGGGAGTGGGCGCACCGCCTGCTGGGGCGGCTGATCGGCGTCGTCTTCGCGCTTCCGTTCATCGTCTTCCTCGTGCTGAGGCGGATTCCGCGGCGGCTGATCGGGCGTTGCGCGGTGCTGCTGGCCCTGGGCGGACTGCAGGGGCTGATCGGCTGGTGGATGGTGACCAGCGGGCTGAGCGAGCGGGTCGATGTGGCGCCGGAGCGGCTGGCCACCCACCTCGGCCTGGCGCTGCTGATCCTCATGGGGCTGATCTGGACCGGGCTGGAGGCCTGGAACGGCGAGGATCGCTCGCGCCATCCGGTCGGCTGGAGCCGGGGGGCGGCCGTGCTGCTGGCGGCGATCTTCGTCCAGTGCCTGCTGGGCGGGCTGGTGGCGGGGGCCAAGGCCGGCCTGATCTACACCGACTGGCCGATGATGAACGGGGCCTGGCTGGCGCCGGTGGACTGGAGCCGGGGCGGACTGGCCTTCCTGCACGACCAGTCGCTGGTGCAGTTCAATCACCGGATGACGGCCTACGGCCTGCTGCTGGGCGGGACGATCTATGCGGTGCAGGCGTGGCGCTGGCGGCTGGCGGAGGGGCTGGGCGCGGCGGCCTTCGTGCTGATGACGGCGCTGTGGCTGCAGGCGGCGCTGGGGGTGGCGACCCTGATGCAGGCCGTGCCGCTGGGCCTGGGGGTGCTGCACCAGGCGGGGGCGGCGGTGGTGCTGACCGTGGCCACGGTCAACCTGTGGCTGGTGCGCCGCTCCCAGCCGCGCCTGTTCATGTCCGGACCGAGGTCCAGGGGCCTCTGATCGCGAAGGTCACGCCCGGGTACATGATGTTGACGAACAGCACCTGGCCGTCGGGCGAGAAGGTCGCGCCGGCGAACTCGCCGTTGCCGGTGAAGACGTTGCGCCCGATCGTATAGACCCGACCATCCGGGGTGACGCCCTTCAGGTGGTTGCGGATGTCGCGCGAGTAGTTGTCCTCGCAGACCACCAGATGGCCCCAGGGCGCGACGGTCAGGTTGTCGCCCATGTTGATGACCCGCTCGTCAGCGCTTTCGAGGAACAGTTGCAGGCGGCCGCCGTCGTGGGTGGGGACGTAGCGCAGGATCTGGCCGCGGCGCAGCGGGCCGCCCGATGTGGCGGTCATGTAGAGCTCGCCGTCGGCCCAGACGATTCCCTCGCCGCGGGCGACGAGGGCGGCGCCGTCGGCGTGGCCGCGCAGGCGCAGGTCGGCTTTCGGCGACTCCACCTCATCAAGGTCGATCCAGGTCACCGCCAGCTCGTCGCCGACGGCCCAGCCGGCGCCGTCCTGGTTGCGGGTGTCGAAGCCGGGCCGGTCGCGGACGACCATCGCCTGCAGGCGGCCGCCGTCGGCGAGGCGGCCCGGCCTGGTCGGGATGAACCGGTAGAACAGGCCGTCGTTCTGATCCTCGGTCAGATAGACCACGCCCGTGCCGGGATCGATGCAGACCGCCTCGTGGTCGAAGCGGCCCATGGCCTTCAGGGGGACGGGGTCGACGAGGCCCGCGGCGCTCGCCGGGACCTCGAAGACGTAGCCGTGGGATTTGGTGACGTCGGCGTCGGCCGGCGTCTCCTCGGTCTCCTCGCAGGTCAGCCAGCTGCCCCAGGGGGTGACGCCGCCGGCGCAGTTGGTCGAGGTGCCGGCCAGCGACAGGTGCTGGCGCAGGGTGCGGCGGCTTTCGAGATCGTAGACGAGGGTGGTCGTGCCGCCGGGCAGGGCGCGGCCGTCCTTGTAGGTGTCATAGCCCCGGGCGGGGTCCAGCCGGCCGATGCGTTCCTGATGGAAGCCGCCGGGGCCGAGGTTGCGGTGCAGGCCGCTGGAGCCCTTGAGCTCGTGGTTGCGGACCAGGGCGACCTTGCCGCCGCCGAGGTCGAAACAGCCCATGCCGTCGGGCTGGCCGGGAACGAACAGGCCGTCGTCCATGGTGTCGCCGCTCTGCGAGATGACCTGGTAGGAAAAGCCCTCGGGCAGGTCGAGCAGGCGGTTGGGGTCGGGGACCAGCGGGCCGTAGCCGTGCGCCTCGTTGCGGTAGGTCTCCCCCGCGGCGGCCTGGGCCCGGGCGTAGCGGGCCAGGCCCGAGAAGGCGAGGGCGGCGGCCGAGCCGGTGAGAAGGTCGCGACGGGGCAGGTGCATGGCAGTCTCCGATAGGCCCGGTTGTCTTACGCCGCGGTCCGGGCCGGGGTCATCAGGGTTATGTGACAGGGGGCGGAGGCGCGTCGTCAGCGCGCAGGTCCGCGTCGAGCCGCATCTGCGCGGTTTCGAGCCGGAGCAGGGGCGGCGAGACGATGAAGTCCTCACGGTCGGGCCGATCCCCGGCCTGGAACAGTCGCAGGTAGAGGGCTTCGCGGGCCGAGAGCGGTTCGTAGCGTCCGGTTTCCAGACCCCGCAGGCGCACTTCCTGGAGGGCGTGGAGGAAGTCTTGCTCGGTCAGCCGGCGGCGGCGGTCGCGGGGCATCGGGGCTCCTGGGGAAGAAAGGGCGAAGGATAAGGCTGCAGGCGGCGGACGTGCGTCATCGGCGTCCGGGGCCGGGGGCCGCGGAGGGTGGGGAGGGTGCGG
>JADGMZ010000284.1 GCA_015234495.1 Brevundimonas sp.
GTCCCGATTTGAAACCGCCAGTAGAAATTAAGCCGATTTGATCGGCCGGAGAAGGAAGCCATGTCTGAAGCCCGATCGCTTCGTCGTCGTTTGATGCGCTGGTGCGTGGGGGCCGTAGCGGCCATCGCCAGCATGTCGGTGCTGAGCGCGGCCGCCTGGGCCATGCGGGTCGCGCCCATGGTCTCCGAACTGACCACGAGCGGCGCCGGATCCACCGCCCGGATCGAGGTCGGCAACATCGGCTCCGCCGCCCTGCCTTTCGAGACCCTGATTACGTGGGTGGAGTTCGATGAGAACGGCGAGCTGATCGAGACGCCGGCGGATGAGAACTTCCTCGTCTTCCCGCCCCAAGGAGTCGTGCCGGTCGGCGGCCGACAGGTCGTCCGGGTGCAATGGGTGGGCGAGCCCGAGATCGACGTCTCGCGCGCCTATTATCTCTGGGTCCGTCAGCTCCCCGTGGATACGGATCCCACCCCGTCGGAGACCGGCGGCGCCGTTTCCGTCTCGGTCCTGTACACCATGAAGTCGCTGATCGTTGTCGCGCCTCCGGGCGCCCAGCCCAACGTCGAGGTCGTTTCGGCGACTCCCGCCATGGTCACGCCTCCGGCTCCGGAAATCGACCCCAGTCTGTCGCAAGGCGCCGCCCCGGTCGCCCCGCCCGCCGAGCCGGGCGTGGAAATCGTCGTCACCAATACCGGCAAGCGCTACGCCCTGATGAGCGGCGCGACCTGGAACATCGCAGGCACCGACATGAACGGGCAGCCGTTCACCATGACCATGACCGGCCAGCAGGTCGCCTCGTCGGTCGGCGTCGGCTATCTCGCCCCCGCTGGAGGCAGGCGCACCTTCAAGGTGCCGACCGGCGTCCAGCTGGATCCCTCGAAACCCGTCACTGTCCGGTTCACGCGATGAAAACCCGGGGGGGCCTTCTACTCACCGTCAGTCTGGTGACCCTGATGTCAGCGGCGCCGCTCGACGATGCGCGCGCCTCGGGCGCCCTGCGCCACGTCCTCATCGAGTTGTCGATGACGGTCTCGCCGACGGCCGAAAGTCTCACCCGGGCGCTCAACCTCCAGAGCCTGGCGCAGCATGCGCCCGAGCAGGAGCCCCTGACGCAGGAGCAGCCAGAGCAGGACGCGCTCGCACAGGAGCCGACGGCCCAGGAACCGGCGGCGCCTGCCCGACCCAACATCAATCCCTACGATCGCGACATCGCGATCACGGTCCCGCTGAACTTCAACCGCCGCGTCCTCGGCGAGCTGCCGGTTCTGCTGACGCGTGATGACCGGTTCATTGTGGACAGCGCCAGCTTCCAGGTCCTCATCCGTCCGCTTCTGACCGAAGAGGCCCAGGCCGATCTGGCCGCCTCGCTCGAAGGCATCGAATCCTTCGCGCCGGAAGAGATCAATGCGACGGGGATCCAGCTGGATTACGACCCCGAGCAACTGGCGGTCCTGGTTCTGCGCATCGACCCGACCCGCCGGCTGCCGCAGGTTCTGTTCCAGCGTGGTCGTCCCGACGCCCCCGAGCAGCCGCCGGAAGATTTCAGCGCCTATCTGAACACCAACCTCGCGGTGCAGCGCCGGGTCTCCACCGGGGACATCGACACGCCGAGCGTCTTCCTGAACGGCGCCATCCGCTACAAGTCGCTGGTGTTCGAGGCCGACGTTCAGGGCCGGGAGGACCGTTTCACGGGAGAGTATGAAGTCGAACGGCGCTATGCCCGCTTCGTCTTCGACCAGCCTGAAGACTACCGCCGCTGGTATCTCGGCGACCTCGATCCCGAGACCCGGGGCCGGCAGGGCTTCGTCGAAATGGGCGGCGTGGGCGTCGCGCGTCAGCGTCGCCGGTTCGAGCCGTTCCGCAACAATGTCCTCGCCGGGGCCCGTCAACTGGTGCTCCAGGAGGAATCCACCGTCCGGGTGGTGCGCAACGGCGTGTTCGTGCGTGAGTTCCGCCTCGATCCGGGTCAGTACGACCTCAGCAATCTTCCGCTCGACACCGGCAGCAATGACGTCCAGCTCGAGATCGAGGGCGTCTCGGGCGCCTTCGAGCAGGTCAGCTACAGCGCCTACCTCGACAGCATCGACCTCGAGCCGGGCGACTATGAGTACGGCGCCTATCTCGGCGTCATGAACAACGGCTTCTTCGGCTCTCCGGACTACTCCGGGGGCGAGATGGCCTTCACCGGCTACTGGCGGAAGGCGTTTGTGAACCGGCCGGCGCTCGGCCTCGGGCTGCAGGCGTCGGAATCGGTGCAGACTGCGACCGGCCAGTCGCAACTCATCCTCGACAACGGCGCCCGCATTCAGCTCGACCTCTCGGGCAGTCAGAGCGACATCGCAGGGGCCGGCTACGCCGCCGCCCTGAGCTACGACCACATCTTCGAGCGCGACGGACTGGCGGACAATTGGACGGTTGTCGCCGAGTTCGTGTCGGAGGATTTCACCACCCTGGGCAATCGCTTCGGCAACAATCCGACATCGTGGTCATTCAGCGCCGGCTACGCGCGGCGCCTCAACATCGATTGGGTCGCCAACGTCAGCGCCTCCTATCGCATGAGCCGGGGCAACCTGCGCGGCGATTCCTACAGCATCAACGCCTCGACCACCTATCGCATCACCCCTGAGTGGAGTGCGCAGGTCGGACTCGAATACACGGACTATGAGCGCAGCAGCCCGTTCAGCGGCGGGTTCGGCGATGGTCTGGGCGCCACCGTCGCCCTGATCTGGACCCCCCGCTACGATCGCCGCGGCGAGGTGCGTTACGCTTCCGCCCGAAACTCCGGCAGCGTCCGCTTCCAGCAATCGCCCGAGAACCGTGTCGACAGCTTCGGCTACGTCGTCGGCTCCACCTACGACGATGGCCGGGGCACGATCTCGGGCCAGGTGGACTACACCTCGAACCGCTTCGACGCCACGCTGTCCCACGTCGCCTTCGGCCGCGACTTCAGCAATATTACGGATGAACAGGTCACCAGCCTCCGCATCGGCTCCTCGATCGCCACCACCGGGG
>JADGMZ010000285.1 GCA_015234495.1 Brevundimonas sp.
CGGCGACCAGCGGGACCCGGGCTTCGCGCACGATGGTCCGCAGGGCGGCGGTGGAGTCCTCGTCGGGGCAGGAGACGCGGACGATGTCGGCCCCGGCCTCCTCCAGCTGGCGGATCTGGCCGATCGTCGCCGCCGCGTCCGAGGTCAGGGTGTTGGTCATCGACTGCACCGTGATCGGCGCATCGCCGCCGACCGGCACGTCGCCGACCATGATCCGGCGGCTCCTGCGGCGCTCGATATGGCGCCACGGGCGGACGCGCCCGAGTTCGTGGGGGGTGTGATCCAGGCTCATGTCGGGTGCAACATAGGCTTCCGATTGCGGCATGGCCACGACGCAAGGCGTCGCGGATCAGGCGTCCGGCGCGGTCGGGGCGGCCTGCAGCCGGGCCTGGGTCTGGATGGCGGCGGCGCGGGCGGCCTCGGTGCGCGCGGTCACCTCCGCCGCGGCCTGCCGGGCCAGGGCCTTGGCCCGGGCGTTCAGCTGGTTCAGCGAGGTCTGGGCGGCCTCCAGCCCGCCGCCGTGCTCGCCGTTCAGATAGACGTCGAAGGCGGTCGGATCGGGCACGTCGACCGTGGCCGAAACCCCGACCGGCGCCCGCCACGCGTCCCCGGCGGCCAGCTGGCGCGCGAACAGCACCCGCCCGTCGCCCATCCGCACGATCAGATAGGCGGACTTGCGAGCCTGAAGCACCACATCGGAGGCGCTGGCCGAGGCGCCGTAGATGGCGCCCCGCGGATTGAAAGCCTTCTGCACCGGCGGCGCATCGGCGGCGGCGGCGGCGAGGCCCTCGGGCGACGTCGGGTCGATCCCCGTCAGCTCTGTCTCGAGGCCGGGGGTTATGTAGAGCGCCGGCACGGTCTGGTCCGGCGGGGCGGGGCGCGGGGCGGTCAGGCGCATCACCTGGGCCTGGCCGGGCACGGCGCCCAGGGTCCAGCTCTCGGGCACGGCCGCCAGCGCCGACGGCTCCGGGGCCCGCATCAGGCTGATACGCTGGAACACGTTCCAGCCGACCACCGCCAGGACCAGCGCCAGACCGGCGGCGATCAGGCGCGGCGAATAGCGTTTGACCTCCTCGAAGGCGACGCCCACCGGCGGCTGCAGCGGCACCGACGGGTCCGGACTCTCGCGCTTGAACCGCTCGACCGCCAGCTGTTCGTCGAGCCCGAGCGCGCCGGCGTAGGCGCGCACGTAGCCGTTCGAGAAGACCCGGCTGGGCAGCACCGAAAAATCGTTCTGTTCCAGCGCGGTGAGATAGCGCGCCGGCACCCGGGTGATGCTCGAAAGTTCGGCCAGCGAGCGGCCGGACCGGGTTCGGGCGAGGTGCAGGCTGTCGCCGAGAGTCGGCGCATCCGTGACGGAGGGCGCGACCTCCTGCCAGTCGGGATGATTCCGAGACTCCTCGGGGCTGTTCCCCGTATCCAGCGCCATCCGGCCTGACCCCATACTCGGTGCGTGCAAGGAGTCCTCGCGCGCCGTACTCGACTCCGGGCCCTGTACCATATCGGGATGACAGATCGGCTCCGCCCCCGCGGGAAGCCCGGCTACGCCTTGTGGATAACTCATTTAGGTTGGCCGATCAACGATTTGTTAGCCGTACCAACGCCTCGGGCGGGTAGCGGTCAGATCGTGACGTTCAATTTCCGGGCCAGGGATTCCAGCTCGCCGCGGATCGATCCGGACGACGAACCGAGCAGGTTGGCCATGCTGCGCCGGGCCGCCGGCAGGTCGGCGGACAGGATCATGCGCTTGACCGGCCCAACCCCGCCGGCGGGCGCCGACAGACGGGTGAAGCCGAGGGTCAGCAGGGCGAAGGCCTCCAGCGGCCGCCCCGCCAGCTCGCCGCAGACCGAGACGGGCGTGCCGGTGTCGGCGCACTTCTTCTGGATCTCCGCCAGGGCCCTGAGCAGCGGGGGCGACAGAGGATCGTAGCGGTCCGAGACCAGCGGGTTGGTCCGGTCGGCGGCGAACATGTACTGGAACAGGTCGTTGGTGCCGACCGAGACGAAGTCCGTCAGCGGCAGCAGGGCGTCGAGGTGCCACAGCAGGGACGGGCACTCGATCATCGCCCCGACCCGCAGCAGGGCCGGCAGGGCCCGCCCGCGTCGCCGCGCCCAGGCGCATTCGATGTCGACCAGTTCGCGGGCGGCGCGGAACTCGTCGACCGTGGCGATCATCGGGAACATGACGCGCAGCTCGCGCCCGGCCGCCGCGGTCAACAGGGCCCTGAGCTGGAGCCTGAGCAGGCCCGGCCGGTCCAGGCCCAGGCGCACGGCGCGACGGCCGAGGGCGGGGTTCTCCTCCCGCTCCGTCTCCAGATAGGGCAGCACCTTGTCGCCGCCGATGTCGAGGGTCCGGAAGGTCACCGGCCGGTCGCCGGCGGTGTCGAGCACCAGCTTGTAGAGGGCGGTCTGGCTGTCGAGGCGCGGCAGCTCCTCGGAGACCATGAACTGGAACTCGGTGCGGAACAGACCGATGCCCTCGGCGCCGGTGGCGTCGAGGTTCTCGAGATCGACGGCGAGGCCGGCGTTGGTCAGCAGGGTGATCCGGGTCCCGTCCAGGGTCACCGCATCGACGCCGCGCAGGCGGGTGAACTCCGCCTGCCGCTCGCTGCGCACCTCGATGCGCGACTGGACGGCGGCCAGCATGTCCGGACGCGGGCGCAGATAGGCCTCGCCGGTCTCGCCGTCGACGATGACCGGGTCGCCCTCCGACAGCCGGTCGCGCAATCCCATCAGCCGGCCGACGCACGGGATCTGCAGCGCCCGCGCGACGATGGCGGCGTGGCTGGCGGCGGACCCCTCTTCGAGCAGCAGCCCGCGCAGCTTGTTGCGGGGGTATTCCAGCAGGTCGGCCGGCCCCAGGTTGCGGGCCACCAGAATGGCGTCGTCGGGCAGGTCGCGCTCACCCGGCCGGTCCCCCGCCAGCAGCCGCAGCAGCCGGTTGGCCAGGTCCTCGAAGTCGTGCAGCCGTTCGCGGATATAGGGGTCGCGGGCGGTGGCGAAGCGGGCGCGGTGCTCGTTGCGGACCCGGTCGACGGCGGCCTCGGCGGTCAGGCCGGTGCGCACCGCCTCCTCCAGGGACCGGTTCCAGCCCCGGTCGTCGGCGAACATGCGATAGGTCTCGAGCACCTCGAACGACTGGCCGGCGAGCTTGCCGGCGCCGCCCTCCAGCATGGAATCGATATTGGCCCTGAGTCCCTCCAGGCCCGCCCTCAGACGGACCTCCTCGATATGGGGATCCTCGGCCAGCAGGTTTTCGGGCGGGACGGGCGCCTCGTGCAGGACGACATGGCCATAGGCCAGTCCCTCGGCGAAGCGCTGGCCCTTGAGCCGCTCGGGCCGGTGGGGCGCCACCTCGATGTCGCGCAGTTCGTCCTGGGCCAGCAGCTCGCCCGAGGCCACGGTCTCGGCCAGGACCATGGCGATGGTCTGGATGTCCTCGACCTCTTCCTCGTCGTAGCGCCGCTCGGAGCGGTTCTGGACGACCAGCACGCCGATGGCCCGGCCGCCGCGCAGCAGGGGGGCGCCGAGGAAGGCGTGATAGGGGTCTTCGCCGGTTTCCGGACGGTAGGCGAAACTGGGGTGCGACGGGGCGTTGGACAGGCTGATCGGCTCGGCCATCCGCGCCACCTCGCCGACCAGGCCCTCGCCGGGCCGCAGACGGGTGTTGTGCACGGCTTCCGGCTTCAGGCCCTGGGTGGCGAACAGCTCCAGCTCGCCCGAGGCGCGGCGCAGATAGATCGAGCAGACCTCGGCCACCATCGACTGGGCGATGATGCGGACCACGGTGTCGAGCCGTTCCTGCGCGGGCGCCGCCCCCGCCATAGCCTCGCGGATCTGGCGAAGGAGGTTCCGCGGCCCCCTTGTCGTCAATCCGCCGGCCGGCATGGCCCCTCCTGTGCAATGTCGCCCTACATGGGCGCGGCCACGCTTCGTTTCTAGACCGTTTCCAGGCCGTAGGCCGAATGAAGCGCCCGCACGGCCAGTTCCGCATAGGCGGCGTCGATCAGGACGCTGATCTTGATCTCGGATGTGGAGATGGCCTGGAACTTGACGCCCTTGTCGGCCAGGGCCCGGAACATGGTCTGGGCGACGCCGGCGTGGCTGCGCATGCCGACGCCGATGACCGAGACCTTTGCCACGTCCTCGTCGACGCGCAGTTCCTCGAAGCCGATCTCCGTCTGGGCCGCGCGCATCAGCTCTGCGGCCCGCGGCGCGTCGCGCCGGCCGGTGGTGAAGGTCAGGTTGACCGCGCCTTCGGTGCGGGCCTGGCTCTGCACGATCATGTCGACGTTGACGTTGGCCTCGGCCAGCCGGGTGAAGACGTCCGCCGGCGCCTCGACCCGGTCGGACAGGCCCAGCAGGGTGATGCGGGCCTCGTCGCGGCTCATGGTTACGCCGGATACGATGCGTTTCTCCACGATCTCCTCCTCGTCGCAGATCAGGGTGCCGGATTTCTTCGGCAGGACGCCGTCGGCGTCGGGTTCGATGAAGCTGGACAGCACCCGGATCGGCACCCGTTTCGCCATGGCCAGTTCGACCGAGCGCGTCTGCAGCACCTTGGCGCCCAGCGACGCCATCTCCAGCATCTCCTCATAGGAGACCTTTTCGAGGCGGCGCGCCTTTTGCTCGATGCGCGGGTCGGTGGTGTAGACCCCGTCGACGTCGGTGTAGATGTCGCAGGCGCAGCCCAGCGCCGCCGCCACGGCCACCGCCGAGGTGTCCGAGCCGCCCCGGCCCAGGGTGGTGATGCGGCCGTCGCGGGTCACGCCCTGGAACCCCGGGACCACGGCCACCTCGCCGCTGTCGATGGCCGCCCCGATGACCTCGCCCGGCACGTCCTCGATGCGGGCGCGGCCGTGGGCGTCGTCGGTCAGGATCGGAATCTGCCAGCCCATCCAGCTGCGCGCGTTCAGCCCCATGTTGCGCAGGGTCAGGGCCAGCAGCCCCGAGGTCACCTGCTCGCCCGAGGCGACCACCACGTCGTACTCGTCGTCCGACATCTCCACGCCCTGGGCGGGCCGGCCGGCGCCGTCGGTCCAGGCGACCAGCTCGTTGGTCTTGCCGGCCATGGCCGAGACCACCACCGCGACCTTCTTGCCGCTGGCGGCCTCGGCGGCGACGATGCGGGCGGCGCGGCGGATGCGCTCGAGGTCCCCCATCGAGGTGCCCCCGAACTTCATCACCAGCCGATCAGATTCTGGCCGCGTCATCGTGGGCGAAGGCTCCTGTTGTCAGGGATTCCATCGGCTTCTAGCGGGGCGAAGCCGGCTTCACAACGCCGCGCCGCTTGTCGCTAACCGGCCGGTGGAGATGTGAGTGAGTGATGAACGCCGCCCCCCGTCAGTCGATCTCCGATCGCATCCGCGAACTGGCCGCCGCCGGCCATTCGCGCGCCGACATCGCGCGCATGGTGGACCGGTCCTGTCAGCAGGCGCGCCAGGTGCTGGTGGCCGACGAGGCGCGGGCCCGCCGCAACGCCCCGGGGCCACGGGCCGCCGGACCTTCGGCGAGTGTTCGGGAGCCGGGATCGTCTGCCTGCCGGGCCGCGCCGGAACCCCGACCCGCCCGGGTGCAGGTCGATGCGATGGGTCGGGTGCAGCTGCCGTCGGAATGGAGCGTCCGGCCCGGAAGCGTGTTCATCGCCCGCAATTTCATGGGCGACGTCGTGCTGATGGACGTCAGCCGCGCCTCGGAGGCGGCGCGGATCGAGAGCCTGGGCCGGACGTCGGACGACCTGATCGCCGAACGCCGCCTGGAGGCGATGCGCGAATTCGATGACCAGGCACGTCATCAACGCCTCGGCGGCGCTGGCGCACTTGCTGAACGAAACCGGCGGCGACCGCGTCGCACCGCACCTGAAGGACGGCCTGATCAGCGCGGTCAATCTGAGCGAAGTGGTGACGCGGCTGATCCGCGCGGGGGCCGATCCCATGCGCGCCGACTACCTCGGCTGCACCTTGGTCGACCACGTCGCCGACCTGGCCCACCGGAGCGGACGGCTGTGGCCATGGACGGCGCCCCTGGGGCTTTCCCTGGCGGATCGCGCCTGCCTCGCGCTGGCCCGGCGCGAACGTCTTCCGGTCCTGACCGGCGACCGGGCATGGTCGGCGCTTGATCTCGGCGTTGATGTGGTGCTCATCCGCTGACGCGACCCTCGCCGGAGTTCGGAGACCCATGATGAAGGAGCAGATCGCCGCCGGACCGTCGATCGATCCCGCCGACGTTGCCCGCTTCTCGGCCCAGGCGGCGGAGTGGTGGGATGCGCGCGGGCCGTTCGCCCCGCTGCACAGGTTCAATCCCGCCCGTCTCGCCTTCGTCCGCGACCGCGCCGCGGACCGCTTCGGCCGCGACGCCCGACGGCGGGCGCCGTTCGCCGGCCTGAGCCTGCTCGACGTCGGCTGCGGCGGCGGGCTGATCGCCGAACCGATGCGGCGGCTGGGTTTCGAGGTGACGGCCATCGACGCCTCGTCCGAGAATATCGGCACGGCCCGCGTCCACGCCGGGCAGCAGGGTCTCGACATCGCCTATCGCGCCGCCACGGTCGAACAGCTCGAGGCCGCCGGCGCCGGACCCTTCGACGTCGTCCTGACCATGGAGGTGATCGAGCACGTCGCCGATCCGGAAGCCTTTCTGCGCACCTGCGCCCGGCTGGTGAAGCCCGGCGGCATGATGGTCGTCGCCACCCTGAACCGGACCCTCAAATCCCTCGCCCTCGGCAAGGTCGCGGCGGAATACGTGCTGCGCTGGGTGCCCGCCGGCACCCACGACTGGCGTCAGTTCCTCAAGCCGGACGAGATCCGCCTGATGCTGTCCGAAGAGCCTATGGCGGTCAGCGGACCCTTCGGCCTGGTCTACAACCCGCTGACCGATCGCTGGAGCGAGAGCGACGACGCCGGGATCAACTACATGATGGTCGCCACGCGCGACTGAACCTGATGGCCGGACTGGTCGAATTCGCCTCCGTTCCGATGGTCGAAATGGCGTCGAACTGGTCGGCCGCGGTTCATCCGGGGTTCATCGACCTGACGAGGTTGTAACGGGACAGCCAAGCTTGCCGGTGGGATGAGAGGATATTCCCCCAACCTCCCAGCAGGAGCTCCCATGAAACGTTTTCTGATCCTCTCCGCCCTGGCCGCCGCCGCCCTGGCCACCTCGGCCTGCGTCACCGTCATCGACGCCAACGGCAGCGACGATCTGGCCTGGCACGGCGAGAACGCCCAGCCCTTCGACCAGGCCCGCGCCGACTGCCGCGCCTCGACCGGCAAGGGCCAGCATTCCGACGCCTTCCGCGGCTGCATGGCCGGCAAGGGCTGGACCCGCAGCTAGGCCCGGAGCCGGCGCACCATGTAGCGCGCGCCGGCCCCGTAACCGGACAGCTTCGCCGTCAGCGCGGGCGTCTCCACCACCGTGAAGCCGCGCCTTTCCCAGAAGGGCGCGGCGTCGTTGACCGCCACCAGGGCGAGGGCCGGCCAGCCGGCCGCCCCCGCCTCGGCCGCCAGCCGCTCGACCACCGGGGCCGGCCAGCCCTGCCCGCGGACGTCCGGATGCAGGGCGAGGTCGTGCAGGTACATCACCGCGGCGTCGTCCGGGATGGCCGGAAGCCGGACATTCAGGGCCGGCGCGCTCTCCGCCCGCCACGGATAGGCGATCAGATACCCCTTCGGCGCGCCCTCCCCGGCCGCGAGGACGAAACAGCCCGGGGGGTTCAGCGCCAGCCGGTTCTCGAAACAGTCCCGGCCCTCGAAATGATCGGGGAAGGCGATGACGGCGAGGGCGGCCACGGCGTCGAGGTCGCGCGCCGTCATCGCCCGCCAGCTCAGGTCGGACAACGCGTGTTCAGCGGCGCCGCCGTGAATTCCCATGTCATGCTCCGGGCCTGTCCGCCGATCTCGCCCTCGATGCGGGCGCTGAGGCGGTCGCCGGCGCGCTCGTAGATGATCCGCGTCGGAAAGTCGTTGTCGGGATTGGCGAAGACGGCCCGGGCCGGGCCGCTCTCCGCCAGCACGAAGGCCGTCGGCGGGGCGCCGCCCGGCTGGGCCACATAGGCCAGGCCCTGCGGCGTCGGGCCGATGTGCGACATCTCGAACGCGACCTCGCCGCCTGAAACGGTCACGGCGTGGCCGACGCTGAGGCCGGCGCGGGGGTCGCTCCAGGTTTCCGAGACCTCGCGCCCGCCGGAACAGTCCAGCCAGTAGCCGGCGACCCACGACAGGTCGGGCGAGGGCGCGGCCTGCATCAGCACGGCGGCGACAAGGGCGGCGGTCGTCATGGCGAGGTCCTCTCCGGTTCCCGCCATGCCTAATGCGGCGACAGGGGGCCCGGCTTGTAGGATTGCGACGCGATCACCCGCGCCAGTCCGGCCTGCTCCCGCGCCCACTCCGTCGCCGTGCAGCCGAGAAAGCGGCGGAAATCCCGCGCCATCTGCGGCTGATCGAAATAGCCTGCCTCCAGCCCCGCCTCCAGCCACCCCCCCGCCTCGGGACCAGCAGCGTGGTCGAACACCCGGCGGAAGCGCAGGATCGAGCGCAGCAGGCGCGGCGGCACGCCGACGCGGTCGCGGAACCGGCGCTGCAGGGCGCGATGCTCCGCGGGCGAGCGGACCGGCGACGGTCGCTCCTGTTGTGCGGCCTCGATCTCCAACCGGACGGCCGGATCAATCGACCAGTTCCGCGCCCGGCGCTCATCCTCCATCCAGCGGACCATCATCCCGACCTGCGCCGTCGGATCGCCCGCCGGCGGCGCCAGCCCGGCCAGGCGGCTGACCATGTCGAGGCGGCGATCGGTGGCTTCGGCCAGCGGCCGGCCCAGCCAGTCCCGCGCGCCGTCCGGCTCGAAACGCACAGCGACCAGCTCGGTCGGCCCGACCGGCCGCATGGCCAGAGGTCGCGTCATCTGGCCGGCGAACAGGGCCCGCGGCTGCAGTCGGAATACGCCGTCGGGGCCCTGCTCCTCATATGGCGCGCCGATGTCGACGACCAGTTCGGAACAGCCGTCGGGGGCGATGCGCTGCACTGTCGTCTGCGGCGCGGGGGCGGCGTAGGTCCAGAGTGTCCGGACATAGGAGCGCAGCGCGGGCGGCGGCTCGAACTCCTTGTAGCGCTCCCCCTCCCCCGGCATCGGCGCTCAGTTCAGTCTCGAGGGGTCGGGCGGGGCCGGCGGCAGGGGCGCGCAGGGCACCCCGTCCTCGCGCAGCTTGCGGACCTCGCCCGGCGTCGCCTCGCCATAGATTTCACGCCTTTCCGAGCGGCCTTCGTGGATGTCCCGGGCCTCGCGCGCGAAGGCGTCGCCGACATAGTCGAAATTCTGTTCCACATGGCTGCGGACCTCGCGCGCCATCTGCATCATCATGCCCTGCATCCTGGCCGGGTCAGGCGACTCCGCCGTCTTCCGCGTACCGGAAACCGCCGGAGCCATGATCTGCTTGCGCACCTCGTGCGAGCCGCACACCGGGCATTCCACCAGGCCCTGCGCCGCCTGCGCGTCGTAGTCGGCGGAACCGCCGAACCAGGCCTCGAAGCCATGGTCCCGATCACACTGGAGGGCGTAGCGGATCATGACGGAAGGGCGAACTCGCGGTCGTGGGTCAGTTGCGGCACGGCGGCGCGGGCCCGCGTCACGGCCTCGAGATCGAGGGTGGCGAACAGCACGCCCGGCGCGTCGTGGTCGAGCCTGGCGATGACCTCGCCCCAGGGCGCCACGACCGTCGATCGTCCCCAGGTGCGACGGCCGTCCTCGTGCGTCCCGGCCTGGGCGGGGGCCAGGACGTAACAGCCCGTCTCGATGGCGCGGGCCCGAAGCAGCGTCTCCCAGTGGGCCTCGCCGGTCGGCACGGTGAAGGCGGCCGGCACGGCGATCATCGCCGCCCCGGCCTTGGCCAGCGCCCGGTGCAGGTGCGGGAAGCGGACGTCGTAGCAGATGGTCAGCCCCAGCCGTCCCCACGGCGTATCGGCGACGACGGCGCCATCGCCCGGACGCACCGAGGCGCTCTCGCGCCAGCGTTCGCCGGTCGGCAGGTCGACGTCATAGACGTGCAGCTTGTCATAGGTCGCCACCACCTCCCCCCGGTCGTCGATCAGCAGCGACCGGTTGGCGGCCCGCTCATCGCCGGCATGGCCCGACTTCACGATCGCCGAGCCGAGCAGCAGCCAGACGCCGAGCTCGCGGGCGAGGCGGCGCAGGGCGCTGACCACGACGTCCGCGTCCTGGGTTTCGAGCACCGCGTCCCGCTGCGCCCGGTCCTGGAGCAGGAAGTTGGTCGCCTCGGGCGTCAGGATCAGCTTCGCCCCGCCCGCCGCCGCCTCGCGGATCAGCGGCTCGACGTGGGCCAGGGCCGCCTCGGGGGCGGCGGGGGTCCGCGTCTGGATCAGGGCGACAGGCAGGGTGATCATCAGGCCTCGAGCAATGGGTCCAAGCCGCCCTTGCGGTCAAGCGCATGCAACTCGTCGGAGCCGCCGATATGCTTTCCGTCGATGAAGATCTGCGGAAAGGTCATGCGGCCGCCCGAGCGCTGGATCATCTCCTGCTTCTTCGCCGGGTCGTTCGAGGCGACGATTTCGGTGTAGTCGGCGCCCTTCTGGTCGAGCAGGGCCTTGGCCGCATGGCAGTAGCCGCAGCCGGGTTTGGTGTAGATGACGACGTCGGCCAAGGGACTCTCCGGATTTCAACTTGCCGCTATGTAGGCAATTCCCGCGCCGTCCGCACCCGCGCGATCACCGCCAGGTCGACGGCCCGGGCGCCCGCCTCGATCAGCGCGCGGGCGCAGGCCTCGGCGGTGGCGCCCGTGGTCAACACGTCGTCGACCAGAAGGATGCGTCGGCCCCGGATCCGGCGGCGCCCCGCCTCCGTGACCACGAAGGCCTTCCTGACATTCAGCCGCCGCCCCCGCGCCGACTTGCCGCCCTGCGAGGTGGTGTGGGCCCGCCGCACGAGTGCGTCCGGCAGGTAGTCGAGCCCCGCGGAGCGCGCCAGCGGCCGAGCGATCTCGGCCGCCTGGTTGAAGCGGCGCGACAGCAGGCGCAGGCGGTGCAGCGGCACCGGCGCCACGGCGTCGGCCTCGGCCAGCAGGGGAGCCGCCGAGCGGCTCAGCCAGCGGGCGAACAGCGGCGCATACGGCTGGTGGTCGCCATGCTTGAACCTGAGGATCAGGCCCCGCGAGGCCTCATCATAGACACAGGCCGCCCGGGCGCGGGCGAAGGCGTAGGGCTGGGCCAGGCAGGCGGCGCAGCGCGGCTCGGCGAAGGCGCCGCCGTCCATCTCGAACCCGGCCCCGCAGCCGTCGCAGACCGGCTCCTCGAGGAAGGTCACCCGCCCCCAGGCGTCGGCCGTCAGCCCCGCCGAGGCCGTGGCCTCAGGGCTGTCGTGCGCCAGGGGCGGCATCAACAGGTCGGCCGCGCCGCGACCCAGGGCGCGCAATCCGAAGGCGAGCTGCGACCGGCCGACTTCCAATCGGTCGCGCCAATCCCCATGCTGAAGGGCCATGAACGCCTCCCCCGGTCCCCCCGAGATTTTCGACAGCCGCCGTCGCACGGCGAAGCTGGCGCGCGGGGAGAAGGCTTTCGACTCCGCCGACTTCCTGCACGTCCGGGCCGCCGAGAACGCGGTGAACAGCCTGGAGGTCATCCTGCGCGACTTCGGCGACGCCGTCGACCTGTCGGCGCGGCCCGGGCCATTCGCACGCCTGCTCGCCGACAGCGCCGCCGTGGAGCGGGTGGGGCCGGTGCAGACCGTCGGCGACCTGGCCAGCCGGGCCGCCCCCGGCGCGGCGCCGCTGGACCTTTCCGATCAGTCGCATGACCTGGTCGTCTCCCTGATGAGCCTGCACTGGGCCAATGACCTGCCCGGCGCCCTGGCCCAGATCCGCCGCGCCCTGCGCCCCGACGGTCTGTTTCTCGGCACCCTGCTGGGCGCCGGGACGCTGAAGGAGCTGCGCGCCTCGCTGACCCAGGCGGAGCTGGAGGTTCGCGGCGGGGCCCAGGCCCGGGTGTCGCCCTTCGCCGACGGCTTTGACGGCGCCGCCCTGCTGCAACGGGCCGGTTTCGCCCTGCCCGTCTCGGACGTCGACCGGCTGACAGTGCGCTATCCCGACCTCTACGCCCTGGTGCGCGACCTCCGCGCCATGGGCGAAACCAATGCGCTCGCCGGGCCGATCCGGCCGATGACGCGGGGTCTGCTGGCGCGCACGGCCGAGGTCTACGCCGAGCGCTACGCCGAGCCGGATGGCCGCATCCCGGCGACCTTCGAGATCATTCACCTGGCCGGCTGGGCCCCGCACGAGAGCCAGCAGAAGCCGCTGCCGCGCGGCTCGGCCAAGGTCCGGCTGGCGGACGCCCTCGGGGTCAGGGAGTGGACCGGCGAGGAGGAGTGAACCTCAGTCGGCGCCGATCGCCGCCGCCAGCTTGTCCATCGCCCCGTTGAAGGTGCCGGTGCCCGCACTGGCGAAGGCGGTGATCCCGGCCAGCGCCACCAGGAAGACAAGGGCGATGATCAGGCCGTACTCCAGCGCGGTCGCGCCTCTTTCGTCGGCGAGGAGCCGGGAGAGCAAAGCACGCATGGGCTCCTCCTTCGGCGGCTAGAGCAGGTCGCGCAACCAGGCGACCAGGGGTTCGTCGGCCGGAGGCATGGGATAATCCGAAAGCTGGTTCGGCCGCACCCACTTCAGAGCCGCGTGCTCGCGGTTCCGCACCACCCCCGACCAGCGTCGACACAGGTACAGTGGCATCAACAGGTGAAACGAATCGTAAGCGTGGCTCGCGAAAACGAACGGGGCGAGGCAGGCCTCGTTGACGTCGATGTCGAGCTCTTCCCTCAATTCGCGGATCAGCGCCGCCTCGGGCCGTTCGCCGGGATCGACCTTGCCGCCCGGAAACTCCCACAGCCCGGCCAATTGTTTGCCTTCCGGCCGCTGGGCGATCAGCACCCGCCCGTCGGCGTCGATCAGGGCCACGGCGACGACGAGGACGGTCTTCAGGTCAGTCATAGGTCGCCGCCGTCCGCCATGACGACTCCGGCACGCCGAAATTCTCGGCGCAGAATTCCATCGCGTCCTGCAGGGTGTCCTGAAGGTAGTCCCGCTCCGGGAAAACGGACTCCGCCGTCTCGAAAACATGGACGTAAACGCCCTCGATCTCAGGTTCGAGAAGAACGATCCGGAAATGGCCGGCGGCGTTTTCGAAGGATTGGAAGACCGGCATCAGCTGCGGTAGTCGCCGTTGATCTCGACGTAGCGCTTGGTAAGGTCGCAGGTCCACACCGTGGCCGAGGCCCGCCCCGAGCCGACGTCGACGGTGATGTCGATCTCGGCGTTCTTCATATAGGCGCTCATCTTCGCCTCGTCGTAGTGCGGCGAGGGCGCGCCCTCGATCGCCGCCACGTGAGGGCCGAAGCGGATAGCCAGCCGGTCGCGGTCGACCGGTTCGTCGGTCTTGCCGACCGCCATCACCACCCGCCCCCAGTTGGCGTCCTCGCCGGCGAGGGCGGTCTTGACCAGCGGGCTGTCGGCGATCGACTTGGCCAGTTTGCGGGCCGAGGCGGGGCTTGCGGCGCCATCGACCGTGACCTTGACGAATTTGGTCGCCCCCTCGCCGTCGCGGACCAGCTGGTGGGCCAGATCCAGCATCACCCTGTCGAGGGCGCGGGTGAAGTCCTTGAGCCGACGGTCGCCGACCCGGCCGATGCGCGGCGCGCCCGAGGCTCCGGTGGCGAACAGCAGGCAGGTGTCGTTGGTCGAGGTGTCGCCGTCGACGGTGACGCTGTTGAAGGTCGTGCGAACGTGCAGGCCCAGCATGGCGCGCAGCACGTTGGGATGGATGTCGGCGTCGGTGACGATGAAGGCCAGCATGGTCGCCATGTCCGGCGCGATCATGCCCGAACCCTTGGCGATGCCGGCCACCCGCACCCGAACCCCATCGATCTCGCACTCGGCGTAGGAGCCCTTGGGGAAGGTGTCGGTGGTCATGATCGCCCGCCCGGCGGCGGCCCAGTTGTCTCCCGACATCCCGGCCTCGACGTCGTGCAGGCGGGCCGCGATCCTGCGATCGTCCAGCACAACGCCGATGACGCCGGTGGAGGCCAGCATCACGTCGCGCTGGCGGCAGCCGAAACGCTTGGCGACCTCGGAGGCGGTGCGGCGGGCCGCATCGGCCCCGGCCTTGCCGGTGAAGGCGTTGGCGCAGCCGGCGTTGACGACCAGGGCCCGCACTTCGGAGCCGCCGCCCTCGGCGCCGAGATGGCGCTTGCACCAGTCGACGGGCGCCGAGCCGACCTTGTGGCGGGTGAAGACGCCGGCGCAGGTCGTCCCCGGCGCAAAGCGGAACACCACCAGGTCGTCGCGCTCATGCTTGTAGAAGCCG
>JADGMZ010000286.1 GCA_015234495.1 Brevundimonas sp.
GTCCGACCTCGCCTGGGCCAAGGCGTCGGGCACGGTGCGCAACCTGCGCGACCGGCGATTTGACCTGTACAAGACGGTGTGGACCGACGGGGGCTGAGGCTCAGGTCCCCGTTCCGGCGGGGTAGTGGTTCATCACAACGAGCACAGCGAAGGCACAACGGACACGACGGGATCGGAGCCGTGTCCGCGCCAGTGTTCCCCCAGGGGTTTTGTGATCGCGGCGTACGCCGCCATTCTTGATGTCTTCGAAGGCGAACCCGCCTCCATCCGCCCCTCCGGTCCCGTCGTATCCGTTGTGACTCGTCGCGCCCGTTGTGGTGAACCTTCTACGCCGGGCGGCGCCAGACGACGATGCCGAGGGTGGAGATCTGCACCGGCTCGCCGTTCTGGTTGCGGGTCTCGTTGCGGGTTCGGACCATGCCGCGGTCGGGGCGGGACCTCGAGGGGGTGATCTCCAGCACCTCGACGTGAACGGTCAGGCTGTCCCCGGGCCGGGTCGGGCGCGGCCATGTGGTCTCGCCCCCCACCCCGACGAGGCCGCCGGCGAAGGGCAGACCGTCAACCAGCATCCGCATGCTCAGCGCCGCCGTGTGCCAGCCGCTGGCGGCCAGTCCGCCGAACAGGCTGTCGCGCGCCGCGGCCTCGTCGAGATGGAAGGGCTGGGGGTCGTATTCCCGTGCAAAGGCCTTGATGGCGTCCGCCGTGACGGTCACCGGGCCGGCGGTGAAGGTCTGGCCGACATGGAGATCCTCGAGATAGATGGGCGCGGCCATGTCAGGCTGCTTCCGCCGCGGCCGGGGCGGGAACCGGCTCGGCGACGCGGGCCCAGCCGGACACCGCCCCGCCCAGAACCAGCACGGCCAGGGCCGCCATCAGCCATGGACGCACGGCGCCGCGTTCCGGCGACAGCGGCCGGATGAACATCAGGACCAGCACCCCGATCAGGGCCAGGGCGCCGGGCAGGTCGAGGCCGATGCCGAGGAAGACCGGATGTGACAGGCCGACCAGCCAGCCGCCGCCGACCGCGGCGGCGAGGGCGACGGGGGCCAATGCGGCGGGCCTCGTCAGGCCGGGATCGAGCAGGGCCGCCAGGGCCGCGACGGCGGCGGCCAGCAGCCCCGGCCACAGGAACAGGAAGGCGGCCCCCGGGGCCAGCAACTGGGTCACCGCGCCGAGGCCCAGCACCAGGGCGATCAGTCCGGTCCAGCCGCCCCACGCCGAACGGGCCGCGAGGCCGGGGAACAGCGACAGGGCGATGGCGACAAGCGCGGCGCCGATGACGATCGGACTGAGCCCGCCCAGGACCAGCGCCAGTACGGCCGCGGCGGCGAGGGCGCCGGCGCTGATCCGGCGGTCGGGGCGGGCCCGGCCGCCCATCACCGCCATGGCCAGCGCCAGCATGGTCAGGGCCGCGCCCGCCTCCATCCACGGCAGACGGGCCAGCAGGGTGTAATAGATCTCGGTGCTGCCGGCCCGCGCCGCCATCGGTCCGGCCAGGGTGCGGACCGCATGGGTCAGCACCAGGCCGGCGGCGAGGAACCAGAGGCCGTCCAGCGCGCCGCGGCCGACCTCGGCGAAGGTCAGGCCGGCGCGCCGTCCGGCCTGCCAGCCTGCGACCCCCAGCAGGGCGACGGCCAGGGCCAGCAGACCCCAGCCGACCGCCGGCGGATGACGCAGGATCACGCGACCGAACAGGTCGGCGTATACGCTGTTGACGGTCGGGGCGGGCAGGGCCCCCGCCCGCAGCAGGGCGTCGGCGTTCTCCAGCGCCTGCGAGCCGATGTGCTGCAACGCGCCACGATCCAGCACCTCCGGCGCGGAATGGGCGTGGTACTGCTCGGGCCGGCCGATGAAGGCCAGGTTCAGGCCCTGGACCCCGCGGTTCTTCGGGATGGTGAAGTCGGTGCCGTTGGGCATCCGCTCATAGACGAACACGGCCAGCGAATTGGAGGTGACGCCCCCGTCGGCGCGCACGCCCGCGCGGCCGAACAGGGCGATGGTTTCGGCATTGCCGCGGCCGGTCTCGAACATCATGGCCCGGCCGCCGCCGCCGCGCGCCTCCAGATTGATCACCGCGCCGATCCGGTCGCGCAGGGGATGACCGCCCCAGAAGACGCGGGCGCCGTCGAGGCCGATCTCCTCGGCGTCGGTCAGCAGCACGACGAGGCTGCGCTCGGCCGGCCCGCGGGCGCGGATGGCCCGCACGGTCTCGAGAATGGCGGCCACCCCGGCCGAGTCGTCCGCCGCCCCGGCCGACATGGGCACGGTGTCGTAATGGGCCATCAGGGCGACAGCCGGCAGGGCCGGATCGCGCCCGGGCAGCACGCCGACCAGGTTGGCCGCGGTGAAATTCGCCGCCTCGGGATCGCCGCCCATGCGTCGCAGGTAGCGGGCCGAGCCGCGCGAGATCGGGCCGGTCTGGACGGTGGTCTCGAGGCCCAGCCCGGTCAGCCGCTGCTGCAGCCAGGCCTGGACGCGGGCATGATCGGCCGAGCCGACCGGATGCGGCCGTTGCGCCAGCTCCTGCACGTCGGCCATGGCCCGTTCGGCCGAGAAGGCCGTGGCGGGCGCGTCCGGCCCGGCGGGCGCGGGAACCTGCAGCGACAGGACGCCGATCAGCAGGGCCAGCGCCAGCGCGCCGGTCAGCCACAAGAGACGCATGGGACATCCTCCCCCGATGACCGACGAACCTAGACCGGGTCGCCGGGGACGTCATCCTCGGCGAGGGCCTGGATCAGAACATCCAGTCGCCGGCGCCGCCGTCGAGCGTGAGCATCCCGTCAGGGGTGACGGTCAGGCGCGCTTCGAGGTTGCGAAACAGCGGCGTTTCGTCGTCGCCCGGCAGCACCAGTGGCTGTCCGCCAGCCTTGGACGTCTCCAGCCCCGGCAGCACCAGCGGCTGATCCCCGGGCGCGGGCGGAAGCACGAAGGCGTCATCGGCGGCCGTGAGAAGATGGTCCGGGATGACTCCCTCGGGTCCGAGCGCGTCGGGGG
>JADGMZ010000287.1:0-11338 GCA_015234495.1 Brevundimonas sp.
GGTCGGTCTTGCTGCCGCGACGGGCGGCCTGCAAGGTCGCGGCGAACACGGGACTCTCCTCATGCGCCGCCTGACCCTTTCGTTGCTGACCCTCGCCCTGGCCCTGCCGTCCGGCCTGGCCCCCGCCCCGGCCCGGGCCCAGACGCCGCCGGCGACGATCGGCGAGCGCCATGTTCCGGCTCCGTGGTGGATGCGCGACCCGGTGATCGCCTCGATCGGCCACGTGCGGGCCGAGGTCCCGGCCAATCGCGCCAGCTTCTCGGCCACCTTCCAGACCATCGAGCGCACGGCGGCCGAGGCCTCGGGCAAGGCCGCCGACCAGGTGCGGGCCTTGAGCCAGGCGCTGGCCGCCTACGGCTCCGACGTGGTGCGGGTCGAAACCTCCCTGACGACCGAGCCCCTGTTTGAGCAGTACCGCGACGCCGAGGGGGTTCTGCGCGAGAACGCCCGCGCCGACCGCATCCAGCGCTACCAGGTCGACGCCGTGATCAGCGTCACCGTGCGCGACCCCGCGGTGCTCGAACCGGTCTATGCGGCGGTGATGGCGGCCCGGCCGACCAGCATCGGCCGGGTGGCCTTCCGGCTCGAACCGGACAACGAGACCCGCACCTGGCTCGCCGACGAGGCCGTGCGGGACGCCGCCGTCCGGGCCCGCGGCGCGGCCGAGGCGGCCGGCGCCCGGCTGGGGCCCGTGCGGGTCATCGACCCCTCGGGCCGCGCCTGCCAGACGGACGTGCTGGCCGGGTGGCCGTCCTACGGATCGGGCGCGCCCCTGCCGGAAACCGTGGTGGAGGGCAACCGTTTGCGGCGCAACCCCGCCAACTCACCGACGCCGCTGGTCCAGGTCCAGCGTGAGGACCTGCTGTCGACCGGCCAGGCCGATGTGGTCGACTACCTCGCCACCGTCCCGGCGATGTCCAACAGCCTGGTCCCGACCGGTGCCGAGACCCTGGCCCTGCAGCCGCCGATGCAGTGGCTCTCGGCCCAGGCCTGCGTCGTCTATTCGCTGACCTGAGGCCATGACCGCCTTTCGTGTCGACCCCGCCTTCGACCCCGGCTCCGTCGTCGTCTGTGATTGGCCGCTGTGCCAGGTGCGGCTGCAGGACGACGTCCGCTTTCCGTGGCTGATCCTGATCCCGCGCCGCGACGGGCTGCGCGAGATCGATGACCTGTCGCCGGCGGATCGCGCCGTGCTGATGGAGGAGGTGGTGCGCGCCGGCGAGGTGGTGCGGATGCTGGGGGAGGCCGCGCAGCGCCCGGTTCACAAGCTCAATGTGGCGGCGCTGGGCAATGTCACGGCCCAGCTGCACGTGCACGTCGTGGGCCGACGCCACGACGACGGTCTGTGGCCGGATCCGGTCTGGGGTCGCGGAACGGCCGCGCCCTACGGACCGCAGGCCCTGCAGGCGGCGGTTTCGCGAATCCGGCTCAGTCGGGGCGGGTGAGAGTCACCGGCAGGATCTGGCCGTCGATCGTCAGCCGGCCGCGCCAGCCGTCGCCCGTCGGTTCCAGGACGATCCTCCCGCCGCCGTCCTCCAGGATCAGCGCCCGGCCCTCCGCCACGGCGCCGCCGAAGTCCCCGCCGTCGCGCCAGCCGCCCTCGACCCGGCCTGCGCCGCGATCCATAAGCACCAGCTCGTAGAGAGTCCGGCCCCCGGCGTCGCTGACCCGCCAGGCGCCGTCCAGTGGACCGGCGGTCTGGTCGGCGCGGATTTCCGCCGACCGCACGCCCTGGCTGTAGGCGATCTCCAGGTCGGTCGGCGTCGCCTCATAGGAGCCGTCATAGGCGTCGACCGTCACCGGGCCGGCGATCGGGGGGCGGTGGGCCGGATGGGCGGAGTCGCCCTCGGCGATCTCGCGCCCGAAGTCGTCATCGGGTTCGAACGGGCGGATGGCTGGCGCCGAATAGGGCTCCAGCGTCGACGGGTGCGGGGCGGCCTGCGGCGTCAGCAGCGCGGCCACGGCGGCGATCAGGACTCCGGACATGGACCCAGTGTGCCGATTCCGGCCCCGCCTGGCAAAGCGGGCGTTCCGATCTCCCGAAAGGGTCGTCAGGCCCGAGAACGGCGCGCCCTTCGTTGACCCTTGCGGCGCCGCTGGACTAAAGCCTGATCACTGATGTCGAGCGGCTGATTTCGCTCAGGTTTCTGAGAACCATTCGCATATGTCGATCTCCCCCCTGCCGGGCGACGCCTCCAACGATCCGACCGAAGACCAGACCGGCCGTTTCGTGCGCCAGCCCAACGGCCGCGTCCGCCCCCTGTCGCCCCACCTGCAGGTCTGGCGCTTCCACGTCACCATGTGGGGCTCCATCCTCAACCGCGCCGCCGCCGGCGCCCTGTCGGTGGGATCGGTGTTCATCGTCGCCTGGCTGGCGGCCGCCGCCTTCGGGCCGGACGCCTACGCCCGCTTCGCCTCGATCATGGGCTCGCCGCTCGGCCTGCTGATCTGGTTCGGGATCAGCGTCGCCGGGGCCTATCATCTGACGGCCGGCGTCCGCCACCTGATCTGGGACAGCGGCCAGGGCCTGACGCCCAAGGCCGCGGACATGTGGACCTGGGTCAGCGTCATCGCCGCCATCGTGCTCGTGGTCCTGTTCTGGGCCGGGCTGTTCATGACCGGGAGGGTGGTGCTGTGAGCCGGCTGAGCAAGAGCTACGTCAAGGGCGTCAAGGTCTCGGAACGCCACGGGGCCGGGGAATGGCGGGCCGAGAGGCTCTCCTCCCTGATCCTGATTCCGCTGGTTCTGTGGGGCCTGTGGAGCGGATGGGGGCTGTCGGGGGCCGGCTTCGACCGGGCGATGGAATGGTTCGGCTCGCCGGTCAATGCGACGCTGCTGGCCGTCACCCTGCTGATCTCCATCTGGCACATGAACATGGGCCTGAAGGTCATCGTCGACGACTACATCCACAGGCCGTCGTCGCGGACCGCCCTGCTCGCCGTCATCGGCCTGCTGTGTCTCGTGCTCGCCGCCGCGAGCGTCTTCTTCATCGTGCGACTGGCGCTGGGCTCGGCCCCGCTGCCGGCCGGCCTGGGAGCCTGATCGCGTGGCTGCATACGAATTCATCGATCACGCCTATGACGTCGTCGTGCTCGGCGCCGGGGGCTCCGGCCTGCGCGCCGCCCTCGGCGCCGCCCAGCAGGGCCTGAAGGTCGCCTGCGTCACCAAGGTTTTCCCGACCCGGTCGCACACGGTGGCGGCCCAGGGCGGCATCTCCGCCTCGCTCGGCAACATGGGCGAGGATTCCTGGCAGTGGCACATGTACGACACCGTCAAGGGATCGGACTGGCTGGGCGACCAGGACGCCATCGAATACCTGGTCCGCAACGCCCCCAAGGCCGTCTACGAGCTCGAGCACTGGGGCGTGCCTTTCTCGCGCACCGACGAGGGCAAGATCTACCAGCGCGCCTTCGGCGGCATGACCCGCAATTTCGGCGAGGGTCCGGTGCAGCGCACCTGCGCCGCCGCCGACCGCACCGGCCACGCCATCCTGCACACCCTGTACGGCCAGTCGGTGCGCCGCGAGGTCGAGTTCTTCGTCGAATATTTCGGGCTCGACCTGATCATGCAGGACGGCGCCTGCACCGGCCTGACGGCGCTCAAGCTGGACGACGGGACGCTGCACCGCTTCCGCGCCAAGCTGGTGGTGCTGGCCACCGGCGGTTACGGCCGCGCCTACTTCAGCGCCACCTCGGCCCACACCTGCACCGGCGACGGCAACGCCATGGTGCTGCGCGCCGGCCTGCCCCTGCAGGACATGGAGTTCGTGCAGTTCCACCCGACCGGCATCTACGGCGCCGGCTGCCTGATCACCGAGGGCGCCCGCGGCGAGGGCGGCTATCTGACCAATTCGGAAGGCGAGCGCTTCATGGAGCGCTACGCCCCCTCGGCCAAGGACCTCGCCAGCCGGGACGTTGTGTCGCGCTCGATGACCATCGAGATCCGCGAGGGCCGCGGCGTGGGCCCGAACAAGGACCACATCCACCTGCACCTCGACCACCTCGACCCCGCCGTCCTGCACGAACGCCTGCCGGGCATTTCGGAGTCGGCCAAGATCTTCGCCGGCGTGGATGTCACCAAACAGCCGATCCCGGTGCTGCCGACGGTGCACTACAACATGGGCGGCATCCCCACGAACTATCACGGCGAGGTCCTGACCAAGGTCGGCGCTGACGCCGACACGGTGGTGCCGGGCCTGATGGCCGTCGGCGAGGCGGCCTGCGTCTCGGTGCACGGGGCCAACCGCCTCGGCTCCAACAGCCTGACCGATCTGGTCGTGTTCGGCCGCGCCGCGGGCCTGCGCTGCGGCGAGATCGTCGACAAGGCCTCGGCCGTCCCGGACGCGCCGGCGGCCCTGACCGACGCCCACCTCGCCCGGCTGGACCGCTTCCGCAACGCCAACGGTTCCACCCCGACGGCGAAGCTGCGCGTCGAGATGCAGCGGGCCATGCAGTCCGACGCCGCCGTCTTCCGCACCGGCAAGACCCTGGCCGAGGGCGTCGAGAAGCTGCGCGCCATCGAGGCTGCCAGCGCCGACATCCGCACCACCGATCGCGGTCTGATCTGGAACACCGACCTGGTCGAGACACTCGAATACGACAATCTGATCGCCCAGGCGGTGGTCACCATCGAGGGCGCCCTGAACCGCGAGGAAAGCCGCGGCGCGCACGCCCGTGAGGACTTCCCGAACCGTGACGACGCCAACTGGATGAAGCACACCCTGGCCTGGAAGGGCGTCGGCGAGACGGTGAAGATCGACTACCGGCCGGTGCACACCTACACGATGTCGAAGGACATCGACTACATCGAGCCCAAGGCGCGGGTGTACTGACCGTGCTGACCGGCGGCTGCCATTGTGGAAGCGTGCGCTACGAGGCCGATGGGGCCCCGGTCGAGCGCGCCCTGTGCCACTGTGACCTGTGCCGCCGCACCACGGGCGCGCCCGCCGTCGCCTGGTTCACGGTCCGCGAGAGCGATCTGCGCCTGACCGGCGAGCCGGTCCGCCACGCCTCGTCCGACCATGCCGAGCGCAGCTTCTGCGGCCGCTGCGGAACCCAGATCACCTTCCGCGACGCCGCTTACGAAGACCGCATCGACGTCACCACGGGCAGCCTCGACGATCCGGAGGCCTGCCCTCCGGTCGAACAGATCTGGGTCCGCAGCCGCCCGGCCTGGATGGCCACGGCCCACGCCCTGCCCGACGATCTTGAGAGGCGGCCGCGATGACCGAACCGACCCTTCGTCCGCCGATCCCGCCGCGGCGCTCCGCCGGGCTGAAGCTCCTGCTCGTCTGCGGCCTGGCGATGGTGATGAGCATCGCCGCCCTGTTCGTCTTCGCCCTGCTGATGGACCGGTCGCACCGGGCCGAGCAGGTGGCGCAGGAGGTCGGCGGCCTGATGGGCGGCCCGCAGACCTTCCTCGGTCCCGTCATCGCCGTGCCCTACAGCCGGCCCGTCGTCGAGGCGGCGCCTGCGAACGCCGAGGGCCGCGTCGCCAGCGTCCAGGCCGGGGTCTGGCACATCTTCCCTACCCGCGGCCGGGCCGAGGTCGCGACCGTGTCCGAGGTCCGCAGCCGCTCGCTGTTCAAGGTGCCGGTCTATACCGCCGACCTGTCCTATTCCGCCCACTTCGATCTCGGCGCCGCCGGGGCCGAGGCGCCGCGCGGGGCGGTTCTCGACTGGAGCCGGGCCGAGATCATCCTGGGCGCGTCCGACGCCCGCGGGGCCAAGTCGGACATCGCCCTGACCCTGGGCGGGCAGACCGTGGCCCTGACCCCCTCGCGGGTCGAACCCACGGCGCAGCTGTCGCTGTCGGACGAGGCGGGCGCCCCGCGCATCCGGGGGGAGGAAAGCCTGCGGCTGTTCGGCGTCCGGCTGCCCGAGGCCCTTCGCGCCGCCGGCGCCTTCGACGTCTCCGGCAAGGCCGCCTTCACCGGCGCCCAGCGCGTCGCCGTTCTGGCCTTCGCCGGCGCCACCGAGGCCGTCATTCGCGGCGACTGGCCGCATCCGTCCTACAATGGCGGCTTCCTTCCGGCCCGGCAGCAGGCCGCAGCGGACGGACCGGGATTCAACGCCAGCTGGACCGTTCCCTTCGTGGCCCGCGGCGTGCCGGTCGAGGGCGGCTCCGAAACCCTCGGCCGCCTCGGGGCCACCTCGCTGGGCGTGACCTTCGTCGAGCCCGCCAATCCGTATCAGTCGGTCAGCCGGTCGCTGAAGTATGCGCCCCTGTTCATCGGCCTGGTCTTCTTGGCCTATTTCCTGTTCGAGACCACCACCGGCCGCCGCGTCCACCCGGCCCAGTACATCCTCGTCGGCATGGCCCAGGTCATCTTCTACATGCTGCTGCTGTCGATCGCCGAGCACATCGGCTTCGACCAGGCCTTCGCCGTCGCGGCCTTCGCCACCGTCGCCCTGATTTCGGCGTATGCCGGCTGGACCTTCGACAGCCGGGCCCAGGGCATCAGGGCGCTGGTCGCCTTCACCTTCCTGTATGGCCTCATCTATGTGCTGATGCGGCTTGAGGACTACGCGCTGCTGGTCGGCGCCCTCTCCAGCTTCGCGGCCATCGCGGCCGTGATGTACTTCACCCGCAAGGTCGACTGGTACGGCCTCGGCGGCAACGATACCCGGGACATCGCCTGATGGTTCAGCTCACCCTCCCCCAGGGCTCCAAACCCACGACCGGCAAGGTTCACAAGGCCCCGCCCGGGGCCAGGAACGTGAAGACCTACAAGGTCTACCGCTACGATCCCGAGGTCGACGCCGACCCGCGCTGGGATATCTACGAGGTCTCGGCCGACGACCACGGCCCGATGCTGCTCGACGCCCTGATCCACATCAAGAACGAGATCGACCCGACCCTGACCTTCCGGCGTTCGTGCCGCGAGGGCATCTGCGGTTCGTGCTCGATGAACATCGACGGGCGCAACACCTTGGCCTGCACCAAGGGCTGGGAGGAGTGCACCTCCTCGACCATCGCCATCTCGCCCCTTCCGCACCAGCCGGTGGTCAAGGACCTGGTGACGGACCTGAGCCTGTTCTACGCCCAGTACGACTCGATCCAGCCCTACCTCCAGTCCGACGACGAGGACCCGGAGAGCGAGCGGCTGCAGACGCCGGAGGAGCGGGCCAAGCTGGACGGCCTGTACGAATGCATCCTGTGCGCCTGCTGCTCGACCAGCTGCCCCAGCTACTGGTGGAACCAGACCGACTACCTCGGCCCGGCCGCCCTGCTGCAGGCCTACCGCTGGATTTCGGACACTCGCGACGACGCCACGGACAAGCGTCTCGACGACCTTGAGGACCCGTTCAAGCTCTACCGCTGCCACACCATCATGAACTGCACCCAGGTGTGTCCGAAGGGGCTGAACCCCGCCAAGGCCATCGCCGAGACCAAGAAGCTGATGGTCTCGCCAAGCCGCAAGAAGACCGAGGCGGTCTGAGGTGCGCGCGGTCGTCCTCGGACTGGCGGCGGCCGTGATCGCGGGCGGGCCCGCGCTCGCCCAGGTCCGCCATGATCCCGAACTGGCCGCCGCCATCCGCATGGAGGCGGACGGCGGGGCCCAGGCGCGGCTGGAGCGGCTGGCGGAGTCCGGCGATCCCGTCGCCGTCGCGGTTCTCGAGGGCTATCAGGCCCTGTGGAGCGATCCGGGGTACCGCGGCATCGCCGCCGCCTGCACCCGCTGGGAGTCGGTTTCCGCCACCTCGGCCGAAGCGACCCACCTGACCGCAGCCTGCTTCGAGCAGGGTTCGCCGGACTGGCCCCAGGACAAGGAACGCGCCGTCGAACTGTACCGTATCGCCGGCGAGGCCGGTCTGGGGCGTTCCTGGTGCGCCATCGGCGGGCTGCACGCCAAGGGCTGGCTCGTCGAGTCCGATCCGGCGCTGGCGGTCGAACTGTGCCGCCGCGGCGCCGACATGGGCGATCCAGACGCCCAGGCCGATCTGGGCGGCCTCTATTACACCGGCGCCACCGTGCCGCAGGATTCCGCCGAGGCCCGGCGCTGGTTCGGGGCCGCATCCGCCGGCAATCATCGCAATGCCGACTTCGCCCTCGGCATGATCTACGCGGACGGCGACGGGGTGGAGCGGGACGCGGAGGCGGCCGTGCGCCACTGGACCCGCGCCCACGACCTCGGCCATCGCGGCGCGGCCGAACGCATCGCCGCCCTCTATCTGGCGCAGGCCGACTCCGATACGGAGAACCTCGACCTGCTCCGCCAGGCCGGGGCCTGGTACGACAAGGCGGGCCCGTTCCTGTCGCCGCGCGGCCAGGAGTCGCTGCGGTCGGTCCGCGAGCGCCTGTCAGGCGTTACGGGCGGGAACGACTGAAGATCGGAACGGAATGCCCAGGATCACCTACATCGAGCACGACGGCCGCGAGCATGTCGTGGAGGTCAAGAACGGCCTCTCCGTCATGGAGGGGGCGATCCGCAACAATGTGCCGGGCATCGACGCCGACTGCGGCGGCGCCTGCGCCTGCGCCACCTGCCACGTCTATGTCGATGAGGATTTCCAGGCCGAGACCGGCCGCGCCTCGGCCATGGAGGAGTCGATGCTGGACTTCGCCGAGAACGTGCAGCCGAACAGCCGCCTGTCCTGCCAGATCCGGGTCTCGGACGACCTCGACGGCCTGATCGTCCGTCTGCCCGAATCCCAGCACTGAGCCGGCGGGTGGGCCGCGCGCATCCCGACCTCGTCGATCTGGTCGGCCGGATGATCGCCGCCGGGCCGCAGGATCGTCCGCCCCTGATCGCCGTCGTCGGGGCCCAGGGCAGCGGCAAGACCACCCTGGCCCGGGCGGCGGCGGAGCGTTTCGGCGCGGCGCAGATCTCCATCGACGACGTCTATCTGACGCGGGCCGAGCGCGAGGCGATGGCGCGCGAGACGCATCCGCTGTTCGTTCATCGCGGCCCGCCCGGCACCCATGACCTGGCGCTGCTCCGGGACCTGATCGACCGCCTGTCGGCCGCCGGCCCGGTGGACGAGACCCTGATCCCCGACTTCGACAAGCGGGGCGACGACCGCTGGCCGGCCGGGCGCTGGCGGCGCTTCCGGGGCCGGCCGTCGGCGATCCTGATCGACGCCTGGTGCCTGGGCGTCGTCGCCGATGACGAGCCCGCCCTGGCCGAACCGGTCAACGCCCTCGAGCGCGAGCAGGATGCGGACGGAAGCTGGCGGCGGGCGGTCAACGCCTTCGTGGCCGGGCCGTACGCCGACTTCATCGCCGGCTTCGACGCCGTGCTGTTTCTCCAGGCACCCGGCTTCGAGGTGGTGCTGGACTGGCGCTGCCAGCAGGAGGCCGACCTGCTGGGCGTCGCTCCGGACGATCTGCCGCAGGCCGAGCGCCGCCGTCTGGGCGGCTTCATCCAGTATTTCGAGCGTATCACCCGGCGCATGCTCGCTGGCGGCGTCCGCGCCGACGTGACCGTGAAACTCGATCGAAACCGTCAGCCCCTGACTATCGTCCCATGACCCGACCCGAGGACCGCCGACTGGAGCCCCGCTCGGCCGCCAAAGCGCGCGGCCTCGTCGTCACGCCCGGTCTGGAGCTGCCCTGCCTGATCGTCGACCAGTCGAACTCGGGCGTCCGCCTGCGGCTGGACCGCAACCTCGCCCTGCCCGCGCGCATCCTGCTGATCGACATGGTCCAGGCGTCGGCGGCCGAGGCCGAGGTGGTCTGGCGCAAGGGACAGGAGGCCGGGGTGAAACGCACCGGCGCCGCCGCCTCGCTGCGCGGTCTGGTGCCGTCGCGCCTCGCCGCCGCCCGCGCCGCCTTTCTGCGCGCCGGCGGCCGCTAGGTTCAGACGCCGTCCGGCATCGTCCCCGCATTGATGGCGATGCGTCCGATCAAACCCTTGACGATCAGGTCCAGCGCCGAGCCCTCGCGATAATCCGCCGCGGCGACGAAATTGACCCGGTCCTCCGAGATCAGCCCGTAGATCTTCTGCTGGTCCCGCTCCGAATTGCGCGGGTCGTAGACGGCGATCGAGAAACCGCCCTTGGTGTGCATCATCTTCATGGTCGGCACGTCGGTGTCGCCGTCGCCGAGGAAGATCATTCGGTCGAACGGCACCGGCCGCACGTCGTCGGCCATGAAGCGGTTGATCTTCTCGTGCTCCCAGTGATTGAACACGCCCTTGTTGATGCGGAACAGATACTGGGTCTTGGTGGTGTAGTTGACGCCGACCGCCGGCCAGATCGCCACCCCGTTGACGTCGTAGACGAATTTCGACGCGAACACGTGCCGGAACTCCGGCCGGATCGGGCAGCCGTCGATCATCTCCTCGAGCCCCGCGGAGATGATGTAGTGCTCGATCTCCAGCCCGTATCGGCGGCCGACCTCGTTGATGCGCTCGAACCAGCCGCGGCCGGTCAGATCCGACTTCAGCCCGTCGAACAGCTTCACCTCCTGGCCGTGTTCGGCCAGCAGCTTGCGGGTGATCGGGTGATCGTTCTCCCGTGCCCGCTGCAGCATCAGCTGCATGTACATCAGGATGTTGTCGCCGTCGGCCTCACGGGTCAGCCGGTCGGCCTCGCCCCAGAAGTCGCCGACCCCCATGCCCACCGACGGGATGAAGGTCACCTCCTGCATGTTCCCCCGCGCCAGGGTGCCGTCGAAGTCGTAGATCAGCGCGGTCTTGAGGAGCGGGGCGGCGGCCATCGGGGCGTCCAAGTGGCGAGTGGCGAGTGGCGAGTGGTTAGTGAGTGGATCGGACCGAGTCAAAGAGCGCGAGGCGTCCTCGCCACTCGTCACTCGCCACTCGCCACTCCGAGATGCAACTCCGGCGCCGCCGCCACGCCGGCGGCTTCCAGCGGCAGGTGCAGGATGAAGGCCGCGCCCTTGCCCGGTTCGCTCTCCACCTCGGCCCAGCCGCCGTGCAGCTCGACCAGCGCCTTGACCAGCGCCAGGCCGACGCCGGGGCCGCCACGCTCGCGCTTGACGAAGCGGTCGAAGACGTGGGCCTGCAGGTGGTAGGGGATGCCCCGTCCCGTGTCCTCGACGCGGATGCGCACCTCCGTCGGGGAGGCCTCGGCGGTCAGGGTCACCGCCCCGCCCTCGGTCACCGCCCGGGCCGCGTTGTCGAGCAGATAGCCCAGTGCCTGGCCGACCCTCAGGGCGTCGGCCCGGATCGGCCTCAGGGCCCCGGAGCAGATCACGTTCAGGGTGGCGCCGCGGCCCTCGATGCGCTCGCGCACCTTCTCCGCCGCCGCCTCGAGCAGGTCGCAGACCCGCACGTCGCCCAGCGTCAGCTCCATCTCGCCGGCGTCGATCTGGGCCATGTCGAGCACGTCGTCGATGGAGGCCGCCAGCTGGCTGGCGGCGACCCGGATGGCGC
>JADGMZ010000287.1:11348-14280 GCA_015234495.1 Brevundimonas sp.
CAACTGGCGCGCGCTCGACAAGGTCAGCGCCGGCGTGCTGACGGCTGCGCTCCGGCAGGTCGGCCTGGGTCTCCAGCAGTTCGGAATAGCCGACGATGGTGGTCAGCGGCGTGCGCAGCTCATAGCTGACGCTGCCGACGAACTCGCGCTTGAGGGCGGTCGACTCCTCCAGCGCCTGGGCCTTGGCGGCCAGGGCCTGCTCCAGCTCGCGCCGGGCGGTGACGTCCGAGAAGGCCACCAGGGTGGCTCCGTCCGGCAGGGGCCGGGTCAGCCAGGAGGCGATGCGTCCGTCGGCGGTGCGGCCTTCTCCCGAGATCGGCACCCGGCTCTCGGGGTCGGGGTCGGCCACCCGCGCCTTCAGCCCCAGCCACAGGGCCGGGTCGGGCATGGTGTCCTGACACAGGGCGGCGACCGCGTCGAAATCACTGGCGGCGTCCAGGGCCTCTCCGCCAACGCCCCAGAAGGTGTCGAAGGCCTCATTGTGCAGGCGGATGCGGCCGTCCGAGCCGAACACCGCGACGGCGTCGTTGAGCTTGTCCAGGGTCGCCTTCTGCACCTGGATCTGGGCGTTGAAACGGCTGCGCAGCTTCAGCTCGTCGGTGATGTCGGAGAACAGCACCAGCACCCCGCCCAGCGGGTGCGGCTGACGTACGACGCGCAGGGTGCGCCCGTCGGGCAGCGACCAGCTGTCGTCCGGCGCCGCTTCCGAGGCGCCGTAGAAGTCCAGTTCATTGGCCTTCCAGCCGGCGTAGTCGATGACCTCGGGCAGCAGGCGGCGCTGGCGCAGCCGGTCCAGCAACTCGGCGTGGGTCGGCCGCTCGTCGAGCCAGGCCGGGTCGATGTTGAACAGGGTCTGGAAGGCGGTGTTGTGGAAGGCCAGCCGCTTCGACGGGCCGAAGATGGCCACGGCGTCGGCGAGGTGGTTCAGGGTCTCGTCGTGGGCCTCGACGTGGCGGCGCAGGGTGTCGCGGGTCTCTTCCGCCTCGGTCATGTCGAGGGCGAAGGCCAGCACCGCCCCGGCCCCGCCGGGCGCCGGCTCGGCCACGATCCGCCACGCCCGCCGCCGCCCGCCGCCGGTGGTCCAGCGGAACCCCTCCTGATGCTGGTTGAGCCGTCCGGCCTCGGCGACGATGGCGTCCGCCCCGCGATCGAAGCTCAGCCGTTTCTCTCGGGCGGTCTCGACGCTGTCGACCTTCATCTCGGCCAGCCACGCCCGGTTGGCCCAGGCCAGTCGCCCGGCCGCATCTGTGACCCAGGTCGGCGAGGGATAGGCGTCGGCCAGCAGGCCCAGCCCGCTCTCCGCCGCCGTGCCGACCAGTCCGAGGCGCGACAGGCGCAGCCATGCGGCCCCGGCCGACGATCGCCCTTCGACCGCCCAGGCCCCGCCCGCGCCGTCCAGCACCGCATCGAAAGCCTCGCCCTGGTCGATCAGGGCGTCGAGCCGGGGTCCGGCCGCCGCCCGCACCGCGTCCAGCACCACAAGGGCCGGATCGGCCGCCGGGGCGTCCCCGTCGGCCAGTTCGCGGGTGATGGCGCTCCACGTCTCGACCGGGCCGAGGCGACGGGTCTGGCCGTCCGGGGTCAGGGCGAGACGGGCGTCCTCGAAGGCCGCCAATGCGCCGTCGCGGTCGGCGAGGGCGGCCCGCGCCGCCGACAGCTCGGCCTCGGCGATCCGGGCGCGATCGGCCAGCCGCCCGCGCAGACGCGCCGCCCAGGCGCTGAGCGCCAGGGCGAGGCCCGCGGCGCCCGCGGTCGCGACATAGGCGATGTCGGCTTCCGCCATTGTTCCGGATCAGCTCCCCGTGATTCGGTAACCATACCTGATGAGGGGCTAGGGGCTAGGTTCTAGGGGCTAGGTCGGCCGCATCGACGTCTCGCTTCCTTAGCCCCTGGACCCTAGAACTAGCCCCTATGGAATGGACCTCCCAGACAGCCCCCTCCCTTGACGACTTCGCCCGCTTGGCGCGCGAGGCGTTCGGGAGCCTGCCCGAGCCGTTCCGCTCGCTGGCGGGCGACGTCGTCATCCGCGTCGACGACTTCGCCGACGACCAGACCCTGGCGATGATGGAGATGGAGGATCCGTTCGAGCTGACCGGCCTCTATCACGGCGTCGACATCGGCCTGCGCGACGGCATGGGTCCGGCGCCCGAGGCAAGCCGCATCTTCCTCTACCGCCGCCCGATCCTCGACGAATGGTGCGAGCGCGGCGACGTCGGCCTTGACGAGATCATCGCCCACGTCCTGATCCACGAGATCGGCCACCATTTCGGCCTCGACGACGATCAGATCCACCACATCGAGGAGGAGGCGTGAGTGAATGGCCAGTGGCCAGTGGGACTGGCCTGGCCTTTTCGACCCCGGGCGTGCACGGCCCGACGTCTGCAGCCGTTCCCGGCTAGCCGCTAGCCACTCACCCCCCCCGTCACTTTCCCGCCCGTTCTATGCTATAAGGCCCGCCTCCCCCCGCCTGAAGGACCCCGCCCTTGAGCCTGACGCTCGATCTCTCGCGCACGCCCGCCGCCGCCGTGGCGCCCGTCAACCTGTCCGGTCTGACGCGCGACCAGCTGCGCCAGGCCCTGATCCAGGCGGACATCTGCGCGCCCGAGAAGGCGCGGATGCGGGCTTCGCAGGTGTGGGGCTGGATCCACCACCACGGCGTCACCGACTTCGCGGCGATGACCAATGTGGCCAGGGACACCCAGGCGAAGCTGGCCGAGGCCTTCACCCTCGCCCGCCCCGAGATCGTCGAGCGTCAGGTGTCCAGGGACGGCACCCGCAAATGGCTGATCCGCACCGCCCCCGGCATCGAGATCGAGACCGTCTACATCCCCGACGTCGGCCGCGCCGGGGCCCTGTGCGTGTCGTCCCAGGTCGGCTGCACCCTCAACTGCACCTTCTGCCACACCGGCACCCAGAAGCTGGTCCGCAACCT
>JADGMZ010000288.1 GCA_015234495.1 Brevundimonas sp.
GGGTTCGCCGATCTACAACGTGGCCAACTTCGACCTGCGCTGGAGCGACAACGCCTTCCTGCCGGAGAACGTCAAGGACGCGATCCGCAACAACATGGTGACGCCGTACGCGCGTCCGACGACGGATTCGGCCGGCACGCCGCTGGCTCCGATCCTGCTGCAGAACGCGCGTCACAGCATGTTCGGCCCGGACCGGACCCAGGACAACAGCCGTGAGCTGGTCCGCTATGTGGCCGGCCTGCGCGGCTCGCGCGACAGCGTCGCCTTCGTGCGCAACGTCGACTGGGACATCGGCTACACCTACGGCGAGGTCGAGGTCGAGAACCGCGAGCGCGGCACCGACAGCCTGCGCTTCGCGCTGGCCGCCGACGCCGTGGTCGACACCGCCGGCCTGGTCAGCGGAACCCCGGGCGAAATCGTCTGCCGGGTGCAACTGCTGCAGGCCCAGGGCGCGCCGGATGCGGCCTTCGACACCTACGTCGGCGGCAACCTGCGCGATTCGACCTACGGTCAGCAGTCGATCGACGAGTGCACCCCGCTGAACGTGTTCGGCAAGGGCAACCAGAGCGCCGAGGCCCTGGCCTATATCGACGCCGTCATCGCGGTCACGGAACGCAACGAGCAGGAGCAGGCGATCGCCTCGGTCTCCGGCGAGCTGTGGGACTTCTGGGGCGCCGGCTCGATCGGCCTCGCCCTCGGCGCCGAATACCGTCGTGAAGCCACGGAAGGCACGGGTCGCGATCGCGACACCGCCGGCCGTCCGCTGCTGTTCCTGAACACCGGCCCGGACTTCCCGCAGGTGGAATACACCAGCGAGGAGTTCTTCGCCGAGCTGTCGGTGCCGCTGTTCCGCGATAGCTGGCTGGGCGAGTACGGCGAACTGAGCGGCTCCTACCGCTACGCCGACTACTCGACCGTGGGCAACGTGGACGTCTACGGCGTCAACCTGGTCTACCGTCCGATCCGCGACATCGCCTTCAAGACGAGCTTCAACAGCTCGGTTCGGGTGCCTGACCTCGGCGAGAATTTCTCGCCGTTCAGCCAGACCTTCCTGAACAACATCGTCGATCCCTGCGCCACGCTGGCCATCGCCGGCCAGGACGCCGAGATCCGCGACAACCGCATCGCTAACTGCACGGCGCTGGCGGCTGAGCAGGGCCTGTCGTTCGACTTCGCCGGCGCTACCGCGACCAACGCCGACGACTACAACCCGGTCTACACCTCGGGCGTCGCGGGCGTCAGCGGCGGCAACCCGTTCCTCGCCCCCGAGGAGTCGGACAGCTTCACCTTCTCGACGGTGATCCAGCCGCGGATGTTCCCGGACTTCTCGCTGGTCCTCGACTACTACGAGATCCAGATCGACAACGTCATCGCGGCGGTGTCGGCGCAGACGGCGGCGAACAACTGCGTCAGCGGCGCCAGCCTCAACACGGCGGCCTGCGCCACCATCTTCCGCAACAATCCGGACATCCCGTTCGGCATTGGCGCGCCGGTGGGCGATCCGATCGGCGGCTTCATCGAAGGCTCGGTCAACTACGCCAAGCTGGAGACCCGCGGTCTGGACTTCACGGCCCGCTACCGCATGGACCTCGAGGAGACCTTCGGCCGCAACTGGGGTCGTCTGGACTACTCGCTGGGCGGCCTGTGGCTGATCGAGCAGAAGCAGTTCCTGAACGCCGACGACGCGTCGGACTTCGTCGAACTGTCCAGCAACCTCTACTACCCGCGCGTGCGGTTCACCTCGTCGCTGACGTGGGAGCCGAACGACATCTGGAGCGTGAACTGGACCGCCGACTGGCAGACGGCCCAGGACAGCGTCCGGATCCGCGACGCCCTGCTCAACAACGACCAGCGTCCGTATTCGGAGTTCAACACCGGGAACTTCACCCGCCACGACTTCACGGTGCGGTGGAACGTGCGCGACGACCTGTCGATGCGCGCCGGCGTGGTCAACGCCTTCGATGCGGAACAGGCGACCTACCTGGGAACGACGCTCTACTCGAACTTCGATCCCTACGGCCGTCGCTTCTTCATCGGCCTGAACTACCGCCCGTTCTAAGAACGGACGTCACGACAAGGGGGGGCGGCTCGCAAGGGCCGCCCCCTTTTTCGCGCCGCGTCGACAGCCGCCCTGTCGGGCGATAACCTGGCGCGCAGCTTGAACCGGGGCGGGGCAGAGGCGCACAGGACCTTCCGGGTCGCGGGCGCTTTCGGCTCGCCAGAGGAGTCGACAGCCGTCGGCGGGGGCGTCGCGGCCGGGGATGCGAGATGAAGTTTCGGCACATCGAGGTGTTTCACGCCGTCTACCAGACGGGTTCCGTCACCGGCGCGGCCCGGGCCCTGAACGTGTCTCAGCCGTCGGTCAGCAAGGTGCTGGGCCACGCCGAGGACCAGCTCGGGTTCAAGCTGTTCGAGCGGGTCAAGGGACGGCTGGCCCCCACGCGGGAGGCCGACGCCCTCTATCGCAACGTCGATGAAATCTACGGCCAGATGGCGTCGCTCGACACCATGGCGGAGAACCTGAGGCGCGGCTCGGGGGGGCAGATCCGCCTGGGGGTGACTCCGACGCTGGGACTGGGCGTGGCCCCCGACGCCATCGCCCGGTTTCGCCAGACGCACCCCGACGCGGTCTTCGATATCCGGACCCTCAACCACGACGAGATGCGCGCCGCCCTGATCGAGATGGAATGCGACATCGCGGTCACCTACGACTGCCCGCAACATCCGCGATTGGGGTCGACGGCCATCGGCGTGGGGGAGCTGGGTCTGCTGTATCGCCGGTGCGACATGCCGGAGGCGCCCGACAGGATCGACTTCGCCCTGCTGCAGTCCAAGGACTGGATCGCCCTGGCCGCCGATGGCCGCGTCGCCCAGACCTGCGCCCAGGAGATCGAGCGGCTGAGGCTGCGGCTGAACGCGGTGGTGACGGTCCGCACCTACTATGTCGCGGCCGCGCTGGTGGCGCGGGGGGTGGGCGTCACTGTCATGGACCAGCATTCCGCCCAGGCCTGCGTGACGCCCGAGATGGACTTCCGGCCGTTCGTCGAGCCGCTGTCGCTGAACATGTACTGCATCTACCTGCAGGACCGGCCGCCGTCGAAGACGATCCAGAAATTCATCGATGTCCTTCGCGACGAGATCGCCGGGTCCGCCGGGGCATAACCCCGAGCTATGATTCCGCTCGCGATCGGCAGTATTCGGGAGCAGGGGGTCGTCTAAGGATCGCCGGAGCCGAAACTCCGCCGCGAAGGCCCACATGCTCCCCGGTCCCTATCTGCTCCACCTTGGCGCCGCCACCGACGCCCTGTCGATCAAGACGGCGAGAGGCGTCCTCCAGTGGCGTCCGGACAGCTGCGTCGGACAACGCCGGCTGGCCGGATGCTCCGTCGATCTGGGCCTGCCGGAAATGGACTTCGTCGAGGCTGTCCGGCGCGGGGCGCGGACGCTGATCCTCGGCGGCGCCAATGCCGGCGGCGTCCTCGGCGAAGACCTGATCGAGGAAGCGCTTCTGGCCGTTGCGGCCGGCCTGAATGTCGCCTCCGGCCTGCATCAGCGGCTGGCCGATCAGCCGAAGCTGGCGCAGGCGGCGGCCCGGGCTGATCTGCGCCTGTTCGACCTTCGCAGCCCGCCTGCGGACCTCAGGGTCGGCAATGGCGCGCCGCGGGCGGGCCTGCGGCTGCTCACCGTCGGCACCGACTGTTCGGTCGGCAAGATGTACGCCAGCCTGGCGCTCGAGCGGGGCCTGCGCGACGCGGGGCTGACCGCCGACTTCAGGGCGACGGGGCAGACCGGCATCCTGATCGCCGGCGACGGGGCGCCGGTCGACGCCGTGGTTGCGGACTTCATCTCGGGGGCAGTCGAGCGCATCTCGCCGGCCCGGACCGATGGCGGCTGGGACATCATCGAAGGGCAGGGGTCGCTGTTTCATCCCTCCTATGCCGGGGTGTCCCTCGGCCTGCTGCACGGCGCCCAGCCGGACGCCATCGTCCTGTGCCACGAGCCCGGTCGACGCCATATGCGCGGACTTCCCGGCCGCAGCCTGCCCGATATATCCAGCTGTCTCGCGGCCAATCTCGAGGCGGCCCGACTGACCAATCCGGGCGTTCAGGCGGTCGGCCTGGCCCTGAACACCTCGGGCCTGGATGCGGCCGCCCGCGGCGAGGCCATCCGGGCCGCGGAGCGCGAAACCGGCCTGCCGTGCGTCGATCCTCTCATCCATGGGGTCGCCCCCATCATTGACCGGTTGCTTGAATGCTTCAGACCCTCTCCTGCGCGACAGACCGTCGGCGCCTGAAGGCGCCGTTCCGCATCTCGCGGGGCGTGAAGACGGAGATCGAGACCGTAGTCGTGACGGTCGATCGCGACGGGATCGTCGGGCGCGGGGAGGGCGTGCCCTATGGCCGGTACGGCGAAGACTGCCGGTCCGTCGTCGACCAGCTCGAATCGGTCCGCTCGCAGGTCCGGGCCGGGCTGGACCGACAGGGTCTGACCGGATTGCTGCCACCGGGCGCGGCGCGGAACGCCCTCGACTGCGCCCTGTGGGATGTCGAGGCGCGCGTCGCAGGGACGACCGTTTCCGCCCTGTTGGGGCGGGCCCGGCCCGGGACCTGCGTCACCGCCCTGACGGTCAGCCTTGATGCGCCTGAGCGGATGGCGGCGGCGGCGGCGCGGATCGCGGATGCGCCGCTGCTGAAGGTGAAGGTGGACGGCGTGGACCCGGAGGGGCAGATCGCCGCCGTCCGGGCCGCCGCCCCGGCGGCCCGTCTGATCGTCGACCCCAACGAGGGCTGGAACCTGGACCTGTTGAGGGGTCTGCAATCCTTCCTGCGCTCGGCCAGGGTCGACCTGATCGAGCAGCCGCTGCCGTCCGACGCGGACGAAGGCCTGGAGCGTTTCAGGCCGCTGGTTCCGATCTGCGCCGATGAGTCGTTTCACTCGGCCGCCGACCTGGAGCGCGTGTCCGGGCGCTATCAGTGCGTCAACATAAAGCTCGACAAGAGCGGCGGCCTCACCCACGCGCTCGAGCTTGAGAAGATGGCGCGAGCTCGCGGCCTGTCGGTGATGGTCGGCTGCATGGTGTGCACCTCCGTGTCGATCGCGCCGGCGCTTATCCTCGCCCAAGGCGCTGATTTCGTTGACCTGGATGGGCCGCTCTGGCTGGTCGAAGACCACCCCCACGGAGTGACGGAGAGCGGCGGACTCCTGACCGCCCCAGGGGGGGAGCTCTGGCGCCTATAGCTGAAACGCATAGGACGCGGAAGGATTGGAAATATTGGCGGGCGGCCTCCTATGTCCATTTAGTGACATCGGTGCGGAAGACGCCGAAAGGTGAGTTCGCAACGAGGGGGGAAACCAGTGCGATCGATCAATTTCCGTATGCTGCTGACGGCCGGCGTGTCGGCCGCGGCGCTCGGCACCCACGCCTATGCCCAGACGCCCGCCGGTCAGGCCGCGCCCGTCGCCCAGGACCAGGACGCCACCACGGTCGAGGAAGTCGTCGTCGTCGGATCGCAGATTCGCGGCGCACGCGTCGACGGAGCCCTGCCGGTCACGGTGCTGGAGGCCGAGGACCTCGACGGCGTCGCGGCCACCAACGGCGACGAGCTGTTCCGCGCCATTCCGCAGGCTGCGGACGTGGCCTTCAACGAGTCCCAGGACGTCGGCGGCATCAACGACGCCCGCGGAGACACGGCCTCGATCAACCTGCGCGGCCTCGGCACCGGCAACACCCTGATGCTGCTGAACGGCCGCCGCATGGTGCTGCACCCCGGCACCCAGACCGAAAACCTGGTTCCGGTCACCACCGTCAACACCAATGCGATCCCGAATCTCGGCGTGCGCCGCGTCGAGGTCCTTCTGGACGGCGCCGCCGCCCTGTACGGCACGGACGCGGTCGCGGGCGTCATCAACACCGTGCTGCGCTCGAATTTCGAGGGTCTCACGCTGGAAGCGGGCGCCGGTACGGCGGAGGGGACCGACTTCGCCCAGTATGACTTCAGCCTGCAGGCGGGCCGCGACTTCAACGACGGCCAGACCAACCTGTCGCTGATGATCGACTACTCCACCCGCAACGAACTGTGGGCGCGCGAGCGGGCCTACTCCCGCCACAGCGACAACCGTCCGCTCCTCGTCGGCACCCCGTTCGAGGACGACACCGACTTTCAGAACACCTCGCTGGACACGCCCTGGGGCGAGTTCATCCGTCTGACCAACAGCTTCAACACCAGCACCGCAGCGACCCGGGTGAATGGCGAGACGCTGACCTCAAGCGGCGTCTTCCACGTCCAGCCCGACTACAACGACGGCTGCGTCGCACCGGGAATCGTCGCCGGCACCTGTTTCGACAATGCCGCGATCTCCAGCGCCAGCACCGACAACAACCTCCGCTACAACACCAACGACATCCGTGCGCTGACGGGGGCCAACGACCGCTTCAACGGCTTCCTGTTCGCCAACCACGAGTTCAATAACGGCGTCGAGTTCTTCGGTGAGGCCGGCGTCTATTTCGCCGACTACAACTCCCAGCGCGAGCAGGAGACCCCGCTGACGGCCGGCCGGATCATCATGCCGGCGGACGCCTACTGGAACCCGCTGGGACCCGTCGGCAGCCCGAATCGACTGCCGGGTCTGACGACGGGGGCGGCCAACTCGCCCTTCCCCGCCGCCGGCGCGCCGCTGGAGCTCCAGGATTATCGCATCGTCGACGCCGGGCCGCAGTACATCAACGTCGAGAGCCTCTCGACGCGCTTCCTCGGCGGATTGAGGGGCGAATGGCGCGGTTTTGACTGGGAATCGGCGCTGGTCTATTCGACCTCGCGCACCGACGACACCATGGCCGGGATCAGCAGCACCCTGTTCCAGCAGGCTATCTCTCGGACCACGCCCGACGCCTACAATCCGTTCGTCGGCGGCAGTCTGATCGACCCGTCCCGCGGGCCCGAGGTGGGCAATCCGCAGTCGGTGATCGATTCCTTCGTGGTCGACGTCTCCCGGGTCAGCGAGACCTCGCTGGCCATGTGGGACCTGAAGCTGTCGCGGCCCGACCTGTTCTACATGCCGGCCGGTCCGGTCGGCGTCGCGGTCGGTCTCGAAGTCCGCCGCGAGACCTTCGAGGACGACCGGGACGATCGCCTCGACGGCACCATCACCTTCACCAACCTGGCCGGCGAGTTCACCGGCAGCGACGTGATGGGCGCCAGCCCGACGCCGGACACCAAGGGCTCGCGCAATGTGCAGGGCGCCTTCGTCGAATTCGCGCTGCCGCTGGTGTCGCCGGAGATGAACATCCCGCTGGTCCATTCGCTGGACCTGCAATTGGCGGGACGGGCCGAGAATTATTCGGTGTTCGGCTCGGTGGCCAAGCCGAAGGTGGCGCTGGCCTGGCGGCCGGCCTCATGGCTGATGGTCCGCTCGGCCTGGTCGCAGGGCTTCCGCGCCCCGAACCTTCCGCAGTTGCACGAGCAGGGCGTCGAACGGGCCAACACCCGCTCCGACTGGATCCGTTGCGAGATCGAGGTGCGGGCGGGGCGTGAGCCGGACTTCGATTCCTGCTCGGTCAGCGTCTCCTCGGTCAGCCAGCGCTCGGGCAGCACGGCCCTGAAGCCGGAAGAATCCGAGAACTTCACCGTCGGCCTGGTGGCCGAGCCGCGGTTCCTGCCGGAGGCCTGGGGCGATCTGACCCTGACCCTGGACTACTGGAGCGTTCAGCAGGAGAACCTGATCGGCATCTTCGGCGACGCCAACGCCCTGACGCTAGACTATCTGCTGCGGACCCAGGGCGGCTCGAACCCGAATGTCGTGCGCGCCACTCCGACCCAGGAGCAGATCGACGCCGCGGTCGGCACCGGCCTCGCGCCGGTCGGCAGCCTGCAGTACGTCATCGACCACTACCGCAACCTGCAGCCGCGCGAAGTCGACGGCATCGACTTCGGCTTCTACTACGACCTCGACGATACGCCGTGGGGCGATTTCAGCTGGCGATTCAACGCGGCCAAGCTGCTGACCTTCTACCAGGAGCCCGGCGAAGAGGCCGTGGCGCTGCTGGCGGCCCAGGCGGCCGGCGACATCGATCCCAGCATCCGCATCGTCGGCGCGGAAGACCTGCGGCTCCAGAACGGCTTGCCGGAATGGAGGGCGACCTCGACGGTCTCCTGGCGCAATGGGTCGTGGGGCGCGGGCCTGTACAGCAGCTATGTCAGCGAGGTGTTCGACACCAGCGCGACCCTGCCGGACGGCACCCAGTGGGTGGTCGACGACTGGCTGACCCACAACGTCTACGTCCAGTACGAGTTCGAGGACGGCGGCCCGCTGAACGACACCCGGCTGCGGCTCGGCGTGCGCAACATCGAGGGCAAGGATCCGCCGCTGGCCGACCAGTCGTTCGGCTACATGGGCAGCCTGCACTCGAACCGCGGGCGCTGGTTCTACGCCACCCTGCGCAAGCGCTTCTGACGGGGCGGATCGCCGCCCAAGCCTCGGCGCCGGGGATTGAGATCGCCGGCGCCGCCATCGTCCGCGAGTGCGAGCATGACTGAATGACCGATCCCTCGACGTCCCCGTCCCCGACGGCCCCGAAGGGGGCCGCCGCCCGCCTGCTCGGGCTCTGGTTCGGGACCGCCCTGTGGAAGCGCATCCTGCTGGCGCTGGTGCTCGGCGTCGCCGCCGGCCTGGTGCTGCAGGATCGGGCGGCCGACATCAAATGGATGGGCGACGCCTTCGTGCGGCTGATCCGCATGCTGGTCGTTCCGCTGATCTTCGTGACCATCGTGGCCGGGGTGGCGGCCATGGCCGAGCCGCGCCGGCTGGGCGCCATCGGGGTCAAGACGATCGGCCTGTACTTCGGCCTGATGCTCGTCGCCAGCGCGCTCGGCCTCCTCATCGGAACGATCCTGCAGCCGGGCCTCGGCGTCGATCTCAGCGCCGCCGTGCCCATCGTCGCGGGCGCGCCGCCGCCGTCCTTCGGCGAGACGCTGATGAACATCATTCCGCTGAACCCCATCGCCGCCATGGGTTCGGGCGACGTTCTGGCGGTGATCTTCTTCGCCCTGCTGGTCGGGGTCGGCATCCTGGTCGTCGGCGAGGCCGCCGCGCCGCTGCGCAAGGTTTTCGACGCCGGTTCGGCGGTGATGCTGCAGATCACCTATTTCGTCATGGAGATGGCCCCGTTCGGCGTCTTCGCCCTGATCGCCTGGGTGACGGGAACCAGCGGGCCCGCCGCCTTCGTCAGCGTGTTCAAGCTGGCCCTGTGCGTGGTGATCGGCTGCACCATCCAGACCCTGCTGGTTCATGGCGGCCTGATCCGCCTGCTGGCTCGGCTGCCGGCGCGGCCGTTTTTCCGGGACGTGACCGACGCCGTGGTGGTCGCCTTCACCACCTCCTCGAGCTCGGCGACCCTGCCGGCGGCCATGCGGGTGGCGCAGCGGAACCTTGGCGTCAGCCCGATGGTGGCCTCGACCACCCTGCCGATCGGGGTGACCCTGAGCATGGACGGCACGGCGCTCTACGTCGCCCTGCTGGCCATGTTCTCGGCCCAGGTGTTCGGCATCGACCTGACGGCGGCCGACTATCTGATGGTGGTGCTGACCACGACCCTGGTGGCGATCGGCACAGCGCCGGTGCCTTCGGCCTCGCTGTTCATCCTCGCCGCCGTGCTGTCGGTGATCGGCATCAACGCCGAGCAGACGGCCCTGATCGTCGGCTTCATTTTGCCCTTCGACCGTCCGCTGGACATGATGCGCACCGTCCCGAACTGCACCAGCGACCTGTCGGTGGCGGTGGTGGTGGCCCGCTCGGAGGGCGAACTGGACGAACCTTCCTATCTGGCGAGGCCTGTCGAATGAGACCCTCTCCCGGGCGCCTGCGCCTCTCCGTCTTCCTGGTCGCCTTCGGCGCCTTGCTGGCAGGGCCTGCCCAGGCCCGGAGCCAGGCTGAGGAACGCCCGCGCCAGGCGATGGTGGCCGCGGCCAATCCGATGGCGGTCGAGGCCGGTCTCGACGTGCTCAAACGGGGCGGCAGCGCCCTCGACGCCGCGGTGGCGGTTCAGGTCATGCTCGGCCTCGTCGAGCCGCAGAGCTCGGGCATCGGCGGCGGCGCCTTCATCATGCATTTCGACGCCGCCACCGGCGAGGTCGCCGCCTACAACGGCCGCGAGACGGCGCCCGCAGCGGCGACGCCCGACATGTTCCTCGACGACGGCGGCCGGCCGCTGCCGCGCAGCCAGGCCATGCTGAGCGGCCGGGCCACCGGCGCGCCGGGCGCCATGGCGGTGATGGCCCTGGCCCACCGGACCCACGGCCGCCTGCCGTGGAACCGCCTGTTCGACGAGACCATCGCGGTCGCCGAGGGCGGCTTCGAGGTGACGCCCCGGCTGGCCGAACATATCCACGGCAGCTTCGCCCAGGCCTCAGCCCCGGACGTACGGGCCTATTTCTCGCGCGCCGACGGCTCGCCGATGCAGGTCGGCGACCGGATCGTGAACCGGGCCTACGCCGGGGTGCTGCGCCGGCTGGCGGCGGAGGGGCCGACGGCCCTGCAGACCGGACCGATCGCCGAGGCCATCGTGCAGCGGACGGGAGCGGCGCCCCTGCCGGGAAGCCTGACGCTGGCGGACCTCGCCGGCTACCGGGCCCAGGCCGTCGATCCGGTGTGCGGGCCTTACCGGGTCTATATCATCTGCACCCCGCCGCCGCCGTCCAGCGGCGCGGCGCTGCTTCAGCTCATGGCCTTGCTGGACCGGACCGATGTCGCCGAACGCGGCGCCGACGACCCCGTGGCCTGGGTGCAGTTCGCCGAGGCCAGCCGGGTGATGTACGCCGATCGCGACCGCTATTTCGGCGACCCGGACTTCGTCGACGTGCCGGTCGCGGGCTTGCTGGACCCGGCCTATCTGGATGAGCGGGCGCGCCTGATCGGCGGCCGCGCGGCCGGCCGGGCCCCGGCGCACGGCGTGCCCGGGGGCGTCGCCGTTCTGGGGCCGGACGCCACCGCGGAACCCGGCGGTACGACCCATTTCGTGGTCGTGGATTTCGACGGCAACGTCGCCTCGGTGACCTCGACGATCGAGTCCTATTTCGGTTCCGGTCGGATGGTCGAGGGCTTCTTCCTCAACAACCAGATGACCGACTTCTCCTTCCGCCCCACCGATGCCGACGGCGCCCCGGCGGCCAATGCGGTGGCCGGGGGCAAGCGGCCGCGCTCGTCGATGTCACCGGTGATCGTGCTGGATCGGGAGGGGCGTCTGGTGGCGGCTCTGGGCTCTCCCGGCGGAAACGCCATTCTCGCCTACAACGGCAAGGCGCTGCTCGGCCTGCTCGGATGGGAGCTGCCGCTGGTGAGGGCCTTCGGCCTGCCGAACCTGCTGGCGCGGGGCGACACTTTCAACGGCGAGGCGTCGCGCTTCCCCGCGGCAGTGCGCGCGGAGATGGAGCGGCGCGGCGTCACGGTGCGGCCCGGGGCCGGCGAGGCGTCCGGCCTGCATGGCGTGGTGGTCGGACCCGGCGGGGAGCTGATCGGCGCGGCCGATCCGAGGCGCGAAGGCGAGGCGATCGTTCTGGAGGCAGTGCGATGAGGAACTTCATTCTGGCGGCGGCCGCGGCGGTCGCGATGGCGGGTCCGGCGTCGGCCGCGCAGACCCCGGCGGAGATCGCGCCGGAGCGGGTGACCTTCCACAGCGTCGACGAGGCGCAGACCGAGCTGGTCGGCTACCTCTATACGCCGACCGGCCTCGAAGGGCCGGCCCCGGCCGTGGTGCTGATGCACGGCCGGGCGGGGGCTTACTCCTCGCTGGCGAACGGCGTCTACACCGCCGAGACCCTGACCATGCGCCACCGGTTCTGGGCCCGGTACTGGGCAGAGCGCGGCTATTACGCAATCATCGTCGACGGCTTCGGGCCGCGCGGCTATCCGGGCGGCTTCGGCCGCGGCAGCTACAGCCAGAGGCCAGCCGAGGTGAACGAGGTCACGGTGCGCCCGCTCGACGCCTACGGGGCGCTGAAATACCTGCGCACCCTGCCGGGCGTGGACGACGACCGCATCGGCCTGATGGGCTGGTCGAACGGCGGCAGCGCCACCCTGGCGACGATGGCCGACGACAAGCCGGACGACATGCGCCGCCTGGGCTTCCGCGCCGGCATCGCCATGTATCCGGCCTGCGGCCTGCACAACCGTTTCGCCCGCACCGGCTACAACAGCTACGCCCCGGTGCGTGTGTTCATGGGCACCGACGACGAGGAGGTGTCCCATGACCGTTGTCGCGACCTGATCCGGACCGCCGGGGCCCGGGGCCATGATGTGGAGTTCGTCTCCTATCGGGGGGCCACCCACAGCTTCGACGACCCCGGCCGCCGTCGCCAGTCGGTCGCCGCCAACGCCCGCGCGACCGCCGACGTGCGCGAGCGGCTGGGCGCCTTCTTCGACGAGGCCCTGGCGCCGCGCGCCCGCTGAGCGACTCCGCTCCGGCTTCGCCATCGTCCATAGTCGACCGGACGCCCCGGTGCGGCGCGAGAGAGAACCATGCGATCCCACCTGCTGAAGCCGCTTTCCATCCTCTCCGCCGCCCTGCTGGCGGTGACCCCGGCCCTGGCCCAGGAGGCGCCGGTCCAGAACCGTCCGGCGGTCGGCTCCGGTGGCGACATCGTCAGCTATGGCCAGATCCATCATCCGGTCGTCGGCCGCGACGGCATGGTGGTCAGCCAGAGCGCCCCGGCGACCGAGGTGGGGGTCGACATCCTCCGCCGCGGCGGCAATGCGGTGGACGCGGCGGTGGCCGTGGGCTTCGCCGAGGCCGTCACCCTGCCGCGGGCGGGCAATCTGGGCGGCGGCGGCTACATGCTGGTGCACATGGCGGCGACGGCGGACCGGCCGGCGGCGGACATCGCCATCAACTATTACGGCGTGGCCCCGCGCGCGACGACGCCCGACCTGCTGCTGGACGACAACGGCCGCTTCGACCGCAGCGCCCCGGCGGGATTCCTCAATGTCTCCATTCCCGGCACCGTGGCCGGCCTGTGGGAGGCGCATACCCGCTACGGCAGCCTGCCGTGGGCCGAGGTGGTCGCGCCCGCCGTCGCCCTGGCCGAAAACGGCGTCGTCCTCAGCGACGCGGAAGCCGCCGCGACCGCCGGCAGGGCCGTTTTGCTGGCACGCGATCCCGGCGCCCGGGAGGCCTATCTGAAGCCGGACGGCGCCCCCTACCGCGCCGGCGAACTGTTCCGGCAGCCGCTGCTGGCGGCCAGCCTGCGCGAAATCCAGACCGGCGGCGCGGAGGCCTTCTATCGCGGCGACCTGGCCCGCCGCATCGTCGAAGGCATCCGGTCCGGCGGGGGGATCATCGACGCCCGCGACCTCGCCGATTACCGGGCCGAGGTGACGGCGCCGATCTGGTCGAGCTATCGCGGCCACCGCATCGCCTTCATGCCGCCGACGGCCTCGGGGGTCAGCGTGGCCGAGGCCCTGAACATCCTCGAGCACTATCCGCTGCGCGAGATGGGCTGGGGCAGCGTCGACAGCCTGCACCTTATCGCCGAGACCATGAAGATCGTCTCGGCCGACCGGCGGATGATCGGCGGCGGCCCGCAGTGGCGCACCCCGGCGACGGGGCTGGCCAGCAAGGAATTCGCCGCCGACCGGGCGCGCCTGATTGCGCTGGACCGGTCGCTGGGCGCCGACGACATCCCGGTCGGCGACCCCTATCCCTACGAGAGTCAGGACACGACCCACTATTCGGTGGCCGACGCGCACGGCAACGTCGTCTCCAACACCTTCACCCTGTCCAACTCCTACGGCGCCCACGTCGCGGCCCCGGGCACGGGCATCCTGCTGAACAATTCGATGGACAACTTCTCCTGGGGGCGGACGGACGACTGGGCCGTCGCCAACCAGCCCGCGCCGGGCAAGCGGCTGGGCTCGACGATCACGCCGATGATTATCTTCGGGGAGGACGACGAACCGTGGCTGGTCACCGGCACGCCCGGCGGCGGCTACATCATCGCGACCATGGTCCAGCTGGTGGTCAACGTCATCGACCACGACCTCAACATCGCCGAGGCGGCGATGCGGCCGCGCATCAACCAGGGCACGGCGGCGCGCCCGCTGGAGCTGGAGGGCGGCTATTCCCGCGATGTCGAGCGCCTGCTCGAGGCGCGCGGCCATGAGGTCCGTCCCTCGGCCACCATGGGCAGCACCCAGTCCATCCTGATCGACGGCGACCGCTTCCTCGGGGCCGCCGACACCCGCCGTCCCGACGCCCTGGCGCTGGGGGTGC
>JADGMZ010000289.1 GCA_015234495.1 Brevundimonas sp.
CGACGCCGTCGACGTCGAGAACATAGATGGCGGCGTCGCCGTGGCCGCCAGCAATTGGCGCGAACCGACCAGTTTCGTCGGCACCGACTATCGCTTCCGCCCCTATCATGAAGACGCCATGCGCAACCGCGAGGCCGACTTCTTCGCCCTCGGCACGGTCAGCGGGCGGCCCGGCCTCTACCTCTCCCGTCGGGTCGACGACGCGGCGGGCCGGCCGCTCGGGGTCATCGTCGCCAAGGTCGAGTTCGACGCTCTTGAAGCCGACTGGCGCCGGTCGGGTGAGCCGACCTATGTCGTCGATGCGAATGGCGTGGTGCTGATCACCACCGTCCCGGCCTGGCGTTTTCACGCCACCCGGCCCCTCTCGGCCGGCGAGCGGAGCCGCCTCGCGGCCGAACAGACCGCGGGCGCGGCCGTCCTGACCGATCTGCCGTTCGAGGCGGGGGACTCCCGGCTGGTGCGCGTCGAGTCCGGGATTCCGCCCGGCCTGTACGCCAGCGCCGCCGACGCCCTGCCCGAGATCGGCTGGACGGTGCACCTGCTCGCTCCGGCGGGCGAAGGCGTGGCCCGCGCGGTCGCCCTCTGGCGCATGTTGGCCCTGCTCAGCATGGCCCTGCTGGCCGGACTGGCCGGCGTCCTGCTGCGCCGCCGCCAGCGCGCCGCAGCCCGCGCCGTCGAGGCCGAGGCCGCCCGCGTCGAACTGGAACAGCGCATCGACGCCCGCACCGGCGAACTGCGCGCCGCCAACACCCGTCTGAACCACGAGATGGAGGAGCGCCGCCGCGCCGAAAAGAGCCGCCAGAACCTCCAGGACGAACTGATCCAGGCCAACAAGCTGGCCACCCTCGGCCAGATCGCGGCCGGGGTGGCGCATGAGATCAATCAGCCGATCGCGGCCATCCGCACCCACGCCGACACCGCCGGCCTCTATCTGGAGTCTGACGACGCCCCCGGGGCGCGCCGCTCCCTGGCCAGCATCGCCGATCTGACCGAACGGGTCGGGGCCATCACCGACGAGCTGCGGGCCTTCTCCCGCAAGACCCGGTCCGGGACCGTCGCGGTCGGGGTCGAGGCCGCGATCGAAGGCGCCCTGCTGCTCGTCGGCGCCCGGATGCGCGAACGGGGCGTGACCCTCGAACGCCGGCCCGCGCCCGCCGACCTGGCCGTGATGGCCGAGCGCAACCGGCTGGAGCAGGTGCTGCTGAACCTGCTCCAGAACGCCATCGAGGCCCTGCGCGACACCCCTGACCCGGTGATCAGGCTCGAGGTCGAGGCCCGGGGCCGCCGGGTGTCGATCCGAATCGCCGACAACGGCCCCGGCGTCGCGGCCGAAATGCGCGAACGCCTCTTCACCCCCTTCACCACCGACAAGCGCGACGGGGTCGGCCTCGGCCTCGTCATCAGCCGTGACATCGTCGCCGGCTTCGGCGGCGACCTGTCGCTCGAGCCGACGCCCCGCGGCGCGGCCTTCCTCATCCGGCTGACGAGGGCCAGATGAGCTTCGAGGCGCCCAACCGGGTCGTGCTGGTCGAGGACGACGCCGCCTTCCGCGACGCCCTCACCGAACGGCTGAAGCTGGCCGGGCTGGAGGTGACGGCCTTCGCCTCGGCCGAGGCGGCGCTGAAGGCCCTGAACGACCGTTTCGACGGCGTGGTGGTGACCGACCTGCGCATGCCCGGCATGGACGGCCGCGCCCTCGTCGAGCGGCTGTCGGAGATCGACGCCGACCTGCCGGTGGTGATGATGACCGGCCACGGCGATATCGCCGAGGCGGTCGAGGCCATGAAGCGCGGCGCCTACGACTTCCTGGCCAAGCCGTTCGCGCCGGAGCGGTTGGTGGAAAGCCTGCGCCGCGCCCTCGACAAGCGCGCCCTGGTTCTCGACAACCGCCGGCTCGCCGCCCTCGCCGCCGAGGGCGAATGGTCGATCCCGCTCAGCGGCGACAGCCGGGCGGTCGAGGCCCTGCGCAGCGCCATCCAGCGCCTCGCCGAGGCCCGCGTGGACGTGCTCATCGAGGGCGAGACCGGGGCCGGCAAGGAGGCCGTGGCCCGGGCCATCCACAACGCCGGCCGCCGCCGGACCCGGCCGTTCGTGGCCGTATCCTGCGCCGCCCTGCCCGAGTCGGGTCTTGAGAGCCTGCTGATGGGCCACGCCGCCGGCGCCTTCCCCGGGGCCCTGCACCGGCGCGAGGGCCAGATCGAGCAGTCGCACGAGGGCACACTGTTTCTCGACGAGATCGACCTCGCCCCTCGCGCCGCCCAATTGTTGCTCCTGCGTGTGCTTGAGGAGCGCGAGGTGCTGCCGCTCGGGGCGATGGAGCCGCACGCCCTCGACCTGCGCATCCTCGCCGCCACCAAGGACGACCCGGCCGAGGCGGTGGCGCGCGGCGAGCTGCGCGAGGATCTCTACTACCGCCTCAACGTCGTCCGCCTGCGCACCCCGCCCTTGCGCGAGCGCCGCGAGGACGTGCCGCTGCTGTTCGCCCGCTTCCTCGGTCGGGCCGCCGACCGGCTCGGGCGGGACATTCCGCCCATCACCCAGGCCGTCCGCCGTCGCCTGCTCGAGCACGACTGGCCGGGCAACCTGCGCGAACTGGCCAACTACGCCAGCGAGATCGCCGTCGGCCTGTCCCCGGCCGAACCGCTGGAGCCGGCGCAGGGCGGCCTCGTCCGCCAGGTCCAGGCCTATGAGGCCGAGCTGATCCGCGAGGCCCTGGTCGCCTACAACGGCGACATCCGCCGGGTCACCGCCGCCCTGCGCATCCCCCGCAAGACCCTCTACGACAAGATGGCCCGCCACGGCATCGTGCCCGCCGCGCACCGCACCCCGTCCCCGGGCTGACGGCGCGGTCGCTCGGCGCCTGTCGACTCCCTTCTCCCTCCCAGCCCCGCGAAGGGGGCCGCACAGCGGCCGGGCGGGAACGGCTGCACCCTGGCGGCCCCGCTGCCTGCTGCCTGCCGC
>JADGMZ010000290.1 GCA_015234495.1 Brevundimonas sp.
TGTCCCAGCTGGCGCAGCTGGACGCCAAGTCGGCGGCTGACGAGATCCGGGACATTGTCGCCGAATTGGTGGCGATCAAGAACGTCTCCATGTCGGTGGCCGAGCAGGAGCACCTGGTCCAGGACATCATCAACGATGTGCTGGGCTACGGGCCGCTCGAACCGCTCCTGGCGCGCGACGACATCGCCGACATCATGGTCAATGGCGCCCAGCGGGTGTTCATCGAAGTCAGCGGCAAGGTGCAGCTGACCAACGTCCGTTTCCGCGACAACACCCAGCTGATGAACATCTGCCAGCGGATCGTCAGCCAGGTCGGCCGCCGCGTCGACGAGAGCTCGCCGATCTGCGACGCGCGCCTGCCGGACGGATCGCGCGTCAACGTCATCGCCCCGCCGCTGGCCATCGACGGCGCGACCCTGACGATCCGGAAGTTCAAGAAAGACAAGCTGACGATGAAGAACCTGGTGGAGTTCAACTCCATCAGTCCGGAGGGCGCGCGCGTCCTGGGCGTCATCGGGGCCTCGCGCTGCAACCTGGTCATCTCGGGCGGCACAGGCTCGGGCAAGACGACCCTTCTGAACACCCTCACCGCCTTCATCGACCCGACCGAGCGGGTAATCACCTGCGAGGACGCCGCCGAGCTGCAGCTCCAGCAGCCGCACGTGGTGCGCCTCGAGACCCGGCCGCCGAACCTCGAGGGCCAGGGCCAGATCACCATGCGCGATCTGGTCAAGAACTGCCTGCGCATGCGTCCCGAACGGATCATCGTCGGCGAGGTCCGCGGCCCCGAGGCCTTCGACCTGCTGCAGGCCATGAACACCGGCCACGACGGCTCGATGGGCACCTTGCACGCCAACTCGCCGCGCGAGGCCATCAGCCGGATGGAGTCGATGATCACCATGGGCGGCTACGGCCTGCCCTCCAAGACCATCCGCGAGATGATCGTCGGCTCGGTCGACGTCATCGTCCAGGCCGCCCGCCTGCGCGACGGCAGCCGGCGCATCACCCACATCACCGAGGTGGTGGGACTGGAAGGCGACGTCATCGTCACCCAGGACCTGTTCGTCTACGAGATCACCGGCGAGGACGAGAACGGCAAGATCGTCGGCCGCCACCGCTCGACCGGCATCGCCCGGCCGCGGTTCTGGGATCGCGCCCGCTACTACGGGCTGGAGCGCGAGCTGGCGGAAGCCCTCGACGCGGCGGAGTAGCCGGCGTGCTTCCCATCCTCGCAGCGGTTCTGGCCTTCATCACCATCGGCGGGCTTGGCTGGGCCTTCGTCGGCGGCGGCGACTCCTCGGAAGCGGCGATCAAGCGGGCGCAGCATTTCGGCGCGCCGAAACAGAACACCGCCGCCGCCCGCAAGGCGGCCGCCGCCAACACGCCCGAGGCCCGCCGCAAGCAGATCATGAAGCAGCTCCAGGAATCGGAGCGCGCTTCACGCAAGGCCCGCGTCAGCCTCGCCGCCAAGCTGAAGCAGGCCGGGCTCGCCACCAGCGTCAAGACCTTCTGGATCGTCAGCGCGGTCATGGCCGTGATCGCCCTGCTGCTGGCGCTGGTTCTCAGCGGCAATTTCCTGATCGCCATCGGCGCCTCGATGGTGGTCGGGCTCGGCTTTCCGCGCTGGGTCGTGGGGTTTCTCGGCAAGCGCCGGATGAAGAAATTTTCCAGCCACTTCGCCGACGCCGTTGACGTCATCGTGCGCGGCATCAAGTCCGGCCTGCCGGTCCACGACTGTTTCAAGATCATCGCCCGCGAAAGCCCGGCGCCCCTCGGCCCCGAGTTCAACCTTCTGGTCGAGGGCCTGGGCGTGGGCCTGACGCTGCAGCAGGCGCTGGAGAAGATGTACGAGCGGATGCCGACGCCAGAGCTCAAATTCTTCACCATCGTCATCGGCATTCAGCAGAAGACCGGCGGCAACCTGGCCGAGGCGCTGGGCAACCTGTCGACCGTGCTGCGCGCCCGCAAGATGATGGGCGAGAAGATCAAGGCCCTGTCCTCGGAGGCCACAGCCTCGGCCGGCATCATCGGCTCGCTGCCGCCCGCGGTGATGATCCTCGTCAGCGTCACCACGCCGGCCTACATGGGCAAGCTGTTCACCGAGCCGCGCGGCCAGTTCATGCTGCTGATCGCCGTGCTGATGATGTCCATGGGCGTCTTCGTCATGAAGCGCATGATCTCGTTCAAGTTCTAGGGGATCGGCATGGGAGACGTGATCGGCTTCGTCACCAATCTGCAGAACCTGCTCAGCCTCGGCGTAGGCGTGCTGGTGTTCGCCACCCTGGTGACCCTGCTCGGGTCGTTCAGCGGCGAGGCCAAGCTGGAAAACCGGATGAAGGCGGTGGCGGTTCGCCGCGAGGAGCTGAAACGCCGCTCGCGTCAGGCGATCGCGGCCGGCGCCAGCGGCCCCCAACACCTCCGGCACAGCGACGAGGGGTTCAAGAAGCGGGTCGTCGAACGCCTCAACCTGACCAAGCTGCTCGAGGACCCCAAGGTCGCCGAGAAGATGGCCCAGGCCGGCTATCGCGGGCCGAAGCCGCTGACCACCTTCTATTTCTTCCGCTTCAGCATGCCGTTCGTGATGCTGGCGCTCGCGGTCTTCTACGTCTTCATCCTGGACGACTTCGGCCTGACCGTGATGGTTCGGCTGACGATCTGCATGTTCGCGGCGGTGATCGGATTCTACGGACCGAACATCTTCCTGGCCAACCGCATCGCCAAGCGCCGCACCTCCATCATGCAGGCCTTTCCGGATGCGCTGGACCTGCTGCTGATCTGCGTCGAGGCCGGCATGTCGATCGAGGCGGCGATCCAGAAGGTCAGCCAGGAGATCGGCGGCTCGTCCATCGACCTGGCCGAGGAGCTGACCCTGCTGTCGGCCGAACTGAGCTACCTGCCGGACCGGCGGCTGGCCTATGACGGTCTGGCCAAGCGGACCAACCATCCCGGCGTCAAGTCGGTGGCGACGGCCATGACCCAGGCCGAGACCTACGGCACGCCCCTGGGCTCCGCGCTGCGGACCATGGCCAAGGAAAACCGCGACATGCGCCTGTCGGCGGCCGAGAAGAAGGCCGCCGCCCTGCCGGCCAAGCTGACCGTGCCGATGATCCTGTTCTTCCTGCCGGTGCTGTTCATCGTCATCCTGACGCCGGCGATCATCAGCATCCAGGACACCATGGCCAAGGGCGGCTAGGACTCGGCGGCGGCCTTGAGACCTTCGGCGATGGCGACGACCGCGCCATGCAGCGCCTTGCGGTGGCGGTCGAAATGCAACTCGCCGCGCAGGCCCGAGAAGATGTGGCCGTTGGCGACGATGCAGCTGCCGGGCTCAAGCTCCTCGATCTCGAAGTAGCGCATCGAGCGGAACCAGAGGCCCCGCTTCTCGATCCAGACCAGTTGGGCGTAGGGCTGCCATTCCCCGACCCGCACCGCGACGCGCCGTTCGGGCAGACCCTCGATGGCCTCGGTCAGGGCGAGGGAGCCGCCATAGGCGATGGTCCCCTCGACCGAGGTCTCCACCGGATTCCAGCGATCCCAGCCGGGCAGGTCCGAGATCAGCTCCCAGATTCGGTCGCTCGGCGCGCGAACGCCGATGCGTTTCTCGATGCGGGCAATTTCCATGGCGAACCGTCTGGCACGGCTTTCGGGCTCTGAAAAGACGCCTCTAGCGGCCGCCCTCCGGGCCGGGCTGCGAGGCGGGCGGCGTCTCGGGCGAGGGCGTCTCGTCCCGATCCGGCAGATCCGGCGGGCCAAGGCGCAGCCGGGTGCTGGCGAAGCACAGGGCGGTGGCGAGAACCAGCAGGACGATGTTGGCGATGAACGGCGCCGGTTCGGAGAGTTCGTACAGGGCCACGCCGATGACCGGCGGCCCGAGGAAGCTGAGGCCCGCCAGCGACATCATCAGCCCCGCCACCGCCCCCTGTTCATGAGGCCCGACCGAGAGGGACGAGCCGGCGGTGAAGCCCGGGCGGGCGAAACCGACGCCCAGCGATATCACGGCGTAGCCGATCACCACGCCGTAATAGCCGGGTGCGGCGATGGTCATGATATTGCCGACCAGGGCCAGCCCGGCGCCCCAGCGCATCAGGTCGGCGGCCTGAAGCTTGAGCAGGGGGATCAGGCCCCACTGGGCCAGCAGGGTCGCCGCCGCCCCGGCCAGCATGGCGAGGCCGATGAAGGGCTGGGCCTCAAGCACCGACGAGCCCGTGGCCGCCATCTCGTCGATGATGTGGAAGCCCAGCACCGAGATGTTCACCGCCTGGGCGCCGGTGACCAGCAGGCCGTACAGCAGGTAGTCGCGCACCCGCGGGTCCTTCCACAGGCCCTTGCCGGCGTCCTCCTGATGTCGCCCGGGGGCCGGTTGGCGGACCACGTCGCCGCTCGGCAGCCGCCGCCACACCACCCAGAGCACCACGGCGCCGAACAGGGCGAAGGCGTACATGGGTCCGGCCAGACCGACGAAGGGCAGGATGAAGAAGGGGGCGATGGCCGGGCCGATCACCGTGCCCAGGCCCTGGGCCGAGGCCAGCAGGGACATCGACTGGGTGCGCTGCTCCGCGGTGGTGCGGTCGGCGACATAGGCCTGGGCCGCGATCGGCGAGGCCGAGCCGAACAGGCCATAGACGGTGCGGGCCACCGTCATCAGGGCGAAGGCGACCAGCGGCGCCAGCCACAGCTGCAAGCCGGCGGTGGTGGCGACGCCGAAGCCGCCGATCGAGGCGACGAAGCCGGACAGGCCGATCATGATCACCTTCTTGCGCCCCAGCCGGTCCGACAGCCGCGCCCAGTAGGGCGAGGTCAGGGTCCACATCAGGGCCGAGATGGCGAAGGCGGCCGAGACCAGGGTGTCGCGCAGGCCGAACTCGCGGCCGATGGCCGGCAGCACCGACTGCAGGGCCATATTGCCGGCGGCGGCGATCAGGCTGACCGCGAACAGGATGACGAAGGCGGGCGAGCGGAGGTTCACGACGGGACCCTAGGCGGCGACGGGGCCTTGCGAAAGCGTCCGTGGTCCGCGACGGTTGCGCTTCCGTATGGGGACGCCGCCATGACCATCCGCCGCCTGCTCGCCGTGTCCGGTTTCGCCCTCGCCGTCGCCCTTCCAGCCGGCGTCCAGGCCCAGGTTCCGCTGCAGCGGGTCGAGGCGGCGGTCGACTCCGTCAATCCGAAAGTCCTCGAGTGGCGGCGGGACCTGCACGCCCATCCCGAACTGGGCTTCGCCGAGACGCGCACTGCGGGCGTCGTCGCCGACCATCTGCGGGCGCTGGGACTGGAGGTGCGCACCGGCGTCGGCAAGACGGGGGTGGTGGGCATCCTGCGCGGCGCCCGCCCCGGCCGCACGGTGGCGCTGAGGGCCGACATGGACGCCCTGCCCGTGCTGGAGGCGACCGGCCTGCCCTTCGCCTCGACCGCGACCGGATCCTACATGGGCCAGACCGTGCCGGTCGCCCACGCCTGCGGCCATGACGCCCACGTCGCCATGCTGATGGGCGCCGCCGAGGTTCTGGCCGGGATGAAGGACCGGATCGCCGGGACGGTGGTGTTCATCTTCCAGCCGGCCGAGGAGGGGGCGCCTCCGGGCGAGCCCAAGGGCGGCGCCGCCCTGATGATCGACGAGGGGGCGCTGGCCGATCCGCGGCCCGAGGCGATCTTCGGCCTGCACGTGGTGCCGGGCCCGCCGGGCAGCCTGTGGTACCGGCCGCGCGGATTCATGGCGGCGTCCGACCGGATCGACATCACCCTGAACGGGCGGCAGACGCACGGGGCCTGGCCGTGGAAGGGGGTCGACGTCATCGCCGCCTCGGCCGACGTGATCCAGACGATCAACAATCTGACCGCCCGGACCGTCGATCCGACGACGACGCCCACGGTGTTCACCATCGCCACCCTGGACGCGGGGGTGCGCTACAACATCATTCCGGACCGGGCGGTGCTGTCGGGGACGCTGAGGACGTTCGACATCGCCCAGCGGGACGATCTGGTGCGGCGGGCCGGGATCGCCATCGGCAATGTGGCCGAGAACTACGGGGCTACGGCCGAGTTCGGCGTGCGCCAGAACGCGGCGCTCGTGTTCAACGACGAGGCCCTGTCGGCCTGGCTGGCGCCGGTCCTGGAAGAGGCGGCGGGCGCGGGCAAGGTCAACTCCGGCGCGCCGGCGACGACGGTGGCGGAGGATTTCAGCTACCTGTCGCGGGAGGTTCCGGGGGTCTTCTACCACCTGGGAGCCAGCGCCGACGGGGTCGATCCGGCGACCTCGCCGCCGAACCATTCGCCGGCGTTCGACGTCAATGAGGCGGTCCTTCCGGTCGGGGTGAAGGCGCATGTGCTGACGGCGCTGAGGTTCCTCGAGCGACCCTGACGGCAACCATGTCTCTCAACGTTCCGGCAAGGATCGGCGCGCATGCTCGGCCGGTTTTGCGGGAGCGCGCCATGACCAGGCTGCCTGTTGAATTGCCCCCGATGACCGTCGAGCGACGGGGTAGCGCGGGGCGGGAGATATTCTGTTTCCTCATCGCCTTCGCCGCCATGTTCGGCGGCGCGATGCTGGGTCTCGACCTGCTGTTCTAGGCGCGGTCGAAGAAGGTGGTGATGACGCGGCGGTAGACCCCGGTCAGCGCCTCGATCTCGGCTAGCGGCACGCGCTCGTCGATCTGGTGCATGGTCTGGCCGACGAGGCCGAGCTCGAGCACCGGGGCCATGGAGCGGATGAAGCGGGCGTCGGAGGTGCCGCCGGTGGTCGAGGCTTCCGGACGACGGCCCAGGGCGGCCTCGACCGCGTCCTGCACGCCGGTGACGAAGGGGCCGGTCTCGGTCAGGAAGGCGTCGCCCGAGCACAGGTGCTCCAGCTCGATACGCAGGCCGCTCTCGGCCTGGGCCTCGCCGGCCATGGCGTTGAGCCAGGCGATCAGGCCGTCGCCGGTGTGGTTCGGGTTGAAGCGGATGTTGAGCCGGGCCCGGGCCTCCGCCGGGATGACGTTCATCGCCGGGTTGCCGATGTCGATGGTGGTGATCTCGAGGTTCGACGGCTGGAAGGCCTCGTAGCCGTCGTCGAGGCGATGGTCGGCCAACCGCGCCATCAGCCGGGCCAACACCGGCGCGGGATTGGCGGCGCGGTCGGGGTAGGCGACGTGGCCCTGGCGGCCGTGGACGGTGATCCAGCTGTTCACCGAGCCGCGGCGGCCGATCTTGATGGTGTCGCCGAGCGCGTGCTGGGAGGATGGTTCGCCGACGACGCAGGCGTCGATGACCTCGCCTTCGGCGGTCAGGGTCTCGACCACGCGGCGGGTGCCGTGCAGGGCGGGGCCTTCCTCGTCGCCGGTGATCAGGAAGCTGAGCGATCCGAGGATATCATCTTCCGACAGGACCTGGGAGACGGCGGCGATCCAGGCGGCGATGCCGCCCTTCATGTCGACGGCGCCGCGGCCGTAGAGGACGCCGTCGCGGACCTCGGCCTCGAAGGGGGCGGCGGTCCAGGCCTCGGCGGCGCCCGTGGGCACGACGTCGGTGTGGCCGGCGAAGCAGAGGTTCGGCGAGGCGGTCCCGCGCCGGGCGTAGAGATTCTCGATGAAGGCTTGGTCGCCTACCGCTTCGCTGCTTGAGGCGGGGCCGAATCTCATGCGCCGGCAGTGAAAGCCGAGGCCGGTCAGGAGGCGCTCCAGCAAATCCATCGCCCCCTCGTCGGCCGGGGTGACGGAGGGTCTGCGGATCAGGTCGCGGGTCAGTTCGACAGGATCGATAACCGGATGTGATGCGGCGCTCATGGACCTGTGCTTTAGGGGGTTCGGACGATTGCGAGAAGGCTTCTTCCCATGCCGAAGATCGACATCGACAGCGCCCCGACCGGTCACGGGACGGGCTATCCCGAGGAATTCGCCGGGCCATGCAAGCCGCGACGGCGCTGGCGGCTGGGCGACGCGGTCGGGCTGGACCAGTTCGGGGTCAACCTGTTGCGCCTGCCCGACGGGGCCTGGTCGAGCCAGAGGCACTGGCACGCGGGCGAGGACGAGTTCGTCTGGGTGGTCTCCGGCGAGGTGGTGCTGGTCGAGGATGAGGGGGAGACGGTGCTGAGGGCCGGCGACTGCGCCGGGTTCAGGGCCGGCGTGCCCAACGGCCACAAGATCGAGAACCGCTCGGGGGTTGAGGCCGTTCTGCTGGAGGTCGGGACGCGGACGCCCGGCGGCGACAGCGGCGACTATCCGGATATCGACATGGTGTTCAGGCCGGGCGGCTATTTTCATCGGGACGGGACCCCGTATCCGAAGACCGTCCGGCGCACGTGACCGTCGAGAGCGTCGACAGCGGGACGCCCACGCCGCCGGCGCCGCCGGGAGACGGCGAGCCGGCCAGTCCGTGGGGGATCCGCGACTTCCGCCTGCTGTGGCTGGGGCGGGTGGTGGCGGTGCTGGGCATCCAGATCCAGTCCTCGGCCCTGCTTTGGCAGGTCTATGAGATCGCCCGGCGGGACCACCCGATCGAGCAGGCCAGCCTGTATCTGGGGCTGGTGGGCCTGTGCCAGTTCCTGCCGCTGCTGGCCTTCACCCTGCCGGCGGGGGCCATGGCGGACCGGCGGGATCGCAAGCGGACGGTGTGGCTGTCGATCCTGGTCGAGGCGGCCTGCGCCGGGGGCTTCCTGGCCATGGCCATCCATGGCGATCCGCCGCTGTGGGGACTGCTGGCGGTGGCGGCCCTGTTCGGGGCGGCGCGCGCCTTCCTGGCCCCGGCAAGCCAGAGCTTCCTGCCGATGGTGGTGGGGCGGAAGGCCCTGCCGCCGGCCATCGCGGCCCAGTCAATCGCCTTCCAGACCGGGGCCATCGCCGGACCGGCGCTGGGCGGAGTGATCGTCGGGGTCAATGTGCCGCTGGCCTACGCCTGCGCCATGGGGCTGTTCTTCCTCGGCATCGGCTGCTTCCTGCTGATCCGGACCAGCGGCAAGCCCAGGCCGGTCGAGAGCGGCCTGTCGCCGCTGGAGTCGGTCAAGGAGGGGCTGGCCTATGTGTGGAAGACCAAGATCGTGCTCGGGGCCATATCGCTGGACCTGATCGTGGTGCTGCTGGCCGGGGTGGCGCTGCTGACGCCGATCTTCGCGCGGGACATCCTGCATGTCGGGCCGGAGGGGTTCGGTCTGCTCAGGGCCTCGTTCGGGGTCGGGGCGCTGGGCATGGCCGTCTATCTGAGCCGTTTCCCGATCGTGCGGCACGGCGGGCGGTGGATGTTCGCGGCGGTGGCGGTGTTCGGGATCTGCACTCTGACCTTCGGGCTGTCGAAGGCGGCGTGGCTGTCGGGGCTGGTGCTGCTGGTCGGCGGGGCGGCGGACATGGTCAGCGTCAACATCCGCCAGACCCTGATCCAGCTGGCCACGCCGGATCACATGCGCGGCCGGGTCAGTTCGGTGTCGATGCTGTTCATCGGCGCCTCGAACGAGCTGGGCGAGGCCTATTCCGGGGTGGCGGTGCGCTTCCTCGGGCCGGTCGGGGCGGCGGTGTTCGGCGGCTTCGGGGCGCTGGCGGCGACGGGGATCTGGGCCCGGCTGTTCCCGGGTCTGCGCAAGGCCGACCGGCTGGACTGAGCTCAGTCCGACAGGCCAGGCTTGCCGCGCCCGCTCTTGATGACCGAACGCCGGGTCTTGCTGTCGAGGCGGCGCTGCCTGGAGGCGCGGGTCGGGCGGGTCGGGACCCGGAAGACCGGCTTGATCGAGGCCTCGTCGATCAGGGCCTGAAGCCGCTCCATCGCATCGGCGCGGTTGCGCTCCTGGGTGCGGAAGCGGACGGCGGTGATCAGCACCTCGCCGGCCTGGGTGGCGCGGCTGCCGGCCAGCTTGAGCAGCCGTTCCTTGACCGGTTCGGTGAGCGAGGGGGAGTTGACCACATCGAAGCGCAGCTGGACGCTGGTCGAGACCTTGTTGACGTTCTGCCCGCCGGGGCCGCCGGCGCGGAAGAAGCGGAACTCCAGCTCGTCCTCGGGGATGGTCGTCATGGCGCGGCCCGGCGGGCGATGACCACGGCGCGGTCGAGGGCCTGGAGGAAGGCCGAGCGGTCCCTGGGGCCGAACGGCGGAGGGCCCGAGGTGGCGACGCCCATGGAGCGCAGGTGCTCGCCGACCATCCGGCCCGCCAGGGCCGAGCCGATGGAGTCGGGGGTGAAGGGCTGGCCGTTGGCCTTCAGCGCCTGGGCCCCGGCCTTGAGGCAGCGGTCGGCCAGGGGGATGTCGGCGGTGATGACGATGTCGCCGGGGCCGGCCCGCTCGGCGATCCAGTCGTCGGCGATGTCGGGGCCGGCGTCGACCACGACCTGTTCGATCCAGGACTCGCGGCGGGTGTTGATCCAGCCGTTGGAGACCACGAACACCTTCAGGCCGCAGCGTTCGGCGACCCGGTAGACCTCGTCCTTCACCGGGCAGGCGTCGGCGTCGATGAAGATGCGGGGCGTGGGCATGGGGGCTAGGTGGCGGGAGCGGGCGGGGAAGTCAAAGTCCAGGGGCCAGGGGCCAGGGGCGAGAGCGGCAGCAGGCAGCAGGCAGCAGGCAGCAGGCAGCAGGCAGCGGGGAGGGGCGCTCTGCCTCGGCCCGTCTGCGGCGGAGCAATTATTTGCCGCGGCGGGCGGCGAAAAATGAGTCGGCAGAGTCGACACGGTCGACATCGGCCCTGAGGGAATTCAGGGGCTTGGCGATCCGGCTGTTGGGGCGCCCGGCGGAGGCGGAGCAAGAAACGTGCGGCGGCTAGCTGCGAGGCGCACATTGGCGCCTTCTGCCCCGGACGGAGACGCGGCTCCTCGGCGGAGCGGCGGGAGGTTTGGTTGTCAAAGACCGGGCGTCAGTCTGCGCCCGGTCTTTCCTCAGGCGGGAAGATTCCGTCGGGAAGAGGTGAAGTGGCTGAGAAGACGGATGTTTTTTTGCCAAACCGCCTTCGACTTCCGCGAACTGCCAGCAAACTGCGCGGCCGAGGTTCACGCCCGACACACGAGTCTTCCTTCTCTCCTTGGGGGAGAAGGCGTCTCGCGGAGCGAGACGGTTGAGGGGGATGGTCTGTTGCAGGCTCCCGGCCGGCTTGCCTCCGCCCTCCCCCTCATCCGAGCGGCTCCGCCGCCCACCTTCTGCCCCGAGGGGAGAAGGAAGGGGACTGGCCGCTTCAAGCTCACTGGCAGGCGAGGCACTCGTCGTAGTCGGTGCGGGCGGCGCTGAAGAGGTCGGGCTGGTTGGGGTCGATCTCGGCCTCGGCCTTGTCCTCGGCGCCGGCGAAGGCGGCGCGCTGAACCGACTTGGAGCGCAGGTAGTAGAGCGACTTCACGCCGCTCTCCCAAGCGCGCCAGTGCAGCATGTGCAGATCCCACTTGTCGACGTCGCCCGGGATGAACAGGTTGATCGACTGGGCCTGGCAGATCTCCGGGGCGCGGTCGGCCGACAGCTCGACGACCCAGCGCTGGTCCAGCTCGAAGGCGGTCTTGAAGATGGCCTTCTCGTCGTCGGTCAGCTGGTCGAGGTGCTGGACCGAACCCTCGTGCTCGAGGATCGAGTTCCACACTTCGGAGGTGTCGATGCCCTTCTCGCCGAGCACCTTCTCCAGATAGGGGTTCTTGACCGCGAAGGTTCCGGACAGGGTCTTGTGGCTGTAGATGTTGGCCGGGATCGGCTCGATGCCGGCGCTGGTGCCGCCGCAGATGATCGAGATCGAGGCGGTCGGGGCGATGGCCATCTTGTGACTGAAGCGCTCCATGACGCCGCGCTCGGCGGCGTCCTCGCACGGGCCCTTCTCTTCGGCCAGGACGCGGCTGGCCTTGTCGGCCTCGCGGCGCAGGTGCTTGAACAGCCGCATGTTCCACGACTTGGCCATGGCGGATTCGAAGGCCACGCCCTGCTGTTGCAGGAAGGAGTGGAAGCCCATCAGGCCAAGGCCGACCGAGCGTTCGCGCTTGGCCGAATAGACGGCCTGGGACATGGCCGGCGGGGCGCGGCGGATGAAGTCCTCCAGCACATTGTCGAGGAAGCGCATGACGTCCTCGACGAAGGCCGGCTCCTCACGCCATTCGAGGAATTTCTCGGCATTGACCGAGGACAGGCAGCAGACCGCGGTGCGGTCGACGCCGAGGTGGTCGCGGCCGGTGTGCAGCATGATCTCGGCGCACAGGTTGGACTGCTTCACCGACAGGCCCAGCTCGCGCTGGTGCGGGGCCATCTGGCGGTTCACCGTGTCCGAGAAGATCAGATAGGGCTCGCCGGTCTGCAGGCGGATCTCGAGGATCTTCTGCCACAGGGCGCGGGCGTCGACGGTCTTCATCACCTCCTTCGACTTGGGCGAGACCAGGTCGAAGGTCTTGCCGTCGCGGACCGCCTCCATGAAGGCGTCGGTGATGTTGATGCCGTGGTGCAGGTTCAGGGACTTGCGGTTGAAGTCGCCCGACGGTTTGCGGATCTCGAGGAACTCCTCGATCTCCGGGTGGTGGATGTCGAGGTAGACCGCCGCCGAGCCGCGCCGCAGCGAACCCTGGCTGATGGCCAGGGTCAGGGAGTCCATGACCCGGATGAAGGGGATGATGCCCGAGGTCTGGCCGGCACCCTTGACCTTCTCGCCGATGGAGCGGACGCCGCCCCAGTAGGTGCCGATGCCGCCGCCGTTGGAGGCCAGGGCGACGTTCTCGTTCCAGACGTTCTGGATGCCGTCGAGGCTGTCGCCGACGGCGTTGAGGAAGCAGGAGATGGGCAGGCCGCGGTCGGCGCCGCCGTTGGACAGCACCGGGGTGGCCGGCATGAACCACAGCTTCGACATGTAGTCGTAGACGCGCTGGGCGTGGTCGGCGTTGTCCGAATAGGCGGTGGCGACGCGGGCGAACATGTCCTGGTAGCTCTCGCCCGGCAGGAGGTAGCGATCCTCCAGCGTCTTCTTGCCGAATTCGGTCAGCAGGGCGTCGCGCGAGCGATCGAGCTGGATCGAGGGAACCACCGACAGATGGGGTCGATCAGCGGCGTCCGCGGCCGCAACCGACTGGAAATCCACTGTCTTCAACGCTTCGCCGCCGGCCATAATGGTCACTGCCCTGAACTGATCTTCGATGAACTTCCAGCGCTGCCGACCACATCATCTAGTGGGCGAGGCGCTCCCCAAGCCAACATATGGGGCGCAGATGGCTAACGACCCGTCAACGGGGTTGACGATCACTTTCTGGGCGAATCGGCTTCAAGGCCGGGGATGACCCTGTGGACAGGCCGCGACGACGGGATGACACGGGCATGACGGAGGCGGTCGATTTTCGATCACGAACGCGTGAGGGGAACGTCCCGCAAGCGGGACCGTTTGGGGCCGATGACCCCCGAGCAAATCCTCGCCTTCGGTCGCCGCGCCCTGCGCATCGCGCGCACCGAGATCGCCGCCGTCAGCGCCCTGTTCATCGTGGCCCTGGGGGTGATGGCCTTCGTCGAGCTGGCCGACGACATGACCGAGGCCGACGGGCAGGCCTTCGACCTCGCCGTGCTGCAGGCGATGCGGCCGGGGGCCGCGCCGGCCGACCCGTGGGGGCCGGGCTGGCTGGAGGAGGCGGCGCTGGACCTGACCGCCCTGGGCGGAATCGCGGTGCTGGCCCTGTTCGCCGTGGCGGTCATCGGCTTCCTGCTGCTGCAGCGCAAGCGGCTTTCGGCCCTGCTGCTGGTGCTGGGCCTGGCCGGCGGGGTGGCGCTGAGCGAGGGGCTGAAGGCCCTGTTCGGGCGCGAACGGCCGCCGGAGGCGCTGCAGGCGGTGGAGACGATGAATGCCAGCTTCCCCTCGGGGCACAGCCTGCTGTCGGCGGTGTTCTATCTGAGCATCGGGGTGATGCTGAGCCGGGCGTTCCACCAGCGGGGGCTCAAGGCCTATGTCATCGGGGTGGCGGTGCTGCTGACGCTGATCGTGGGGCTGACGCGGGTCTATCTGGCGGCGCACTGGGCCACCGACGTGCTGGCCGGGTGGAGCGTCGGCGCGGCCTGGGCCATGGCCCTGTGGCTGGTCGCCTATGCGGTGCAGCGGCGGCAGCAGGGACGGCCGGAGGCGCCGCATGTGCTGCCGGTGGATGAGGGATAGGCAGCAGGCAACAGGCAGCAGGCAACAGGGTCGATGGCGCATGACGCCGGCCCCGACGCTCTGATCCTGCCTGCTGCCTGCTGCCTGCTGCCTATCAGCCGCCGAACTCCAGATCCTTCCGCGCCGAGATGATGGTGACGATGAAGCCTGCGAGGACGTCGAGCA
>JADGMZ010000291.1 GCA_015234495.1 Brevundimonas sp.
CAATCTGATCCTGAGGGCCCTCCACGCCTTCGGGGCGGCTTCCGGCCTCGGCCCGCCGCCGCTGGCCGTCACCCTCGACAAGCGGTTGCCGGTCGCGGCCGGGCTGGGCGGCGGCTCCTCCGACGCCGGGGCGGCCCTGAAGCTGGCCCGCGACATCCTCGCGCCCGATCTCGATGACGCGGCCCTCGCCGGGATCGCCGCCGCCGTCGGCGCCGACGGCCCCATGTGCCTGCACGCCCGCACCGCCTGGGCGGAGGGCCGGGGCGACCGTCTGGACTTCGAGCCGGGCCTGCCGCCGTTGCCCGCCGTGCTGGTCAACCCCGGCGTCGCCTCGCCCACCGGAGCGGTCTACGCGGCCTATGACGCCGGGCTGGCGGCGACCGCCGACCGTCCCGCCCCGCCGCCGGCCCGGGACATCGGCGCGGTGCTCGACTGGCTGTCGGAGCAGAGGAACGACCTTCAGGCCCCGGCCGTCGCGCGCACGCCCGAAATCGGCCAGGCCCTGGCCGCCGTCGCCGCCCTCCCGAAGGCGCGTCTGGCGCGCATGTCCGGCTCCGGCGCCACCGTCTTCGCCCTGTTCGCCACCCCCGCCGAGGCCGCCGCCGCCGCGCAGCTTCTGGCGAAAAATCACCCCGCATGGTGGATCAGGCCGACGAATCTGGGTTAGTTTCGCCAGCGCCAAGCTTTATGGCGGCATATCGTCGGCATTGTGCAGATCATCCCGGAATCGCCTTGAGATAACCTCAAGATGCCGGATGTTTTGCCGCATCCGGCGCCAATATGGAACTCAGAAGGCCGTTCTGTTCTTTCAGGGCGATTTTCACCATCACGGCCGCGCTTCCGACCGTCTTGCGGCCTCTTTGACGAAGAAGAGGGATACTGATGCTTCGCACTACTCTGCTCACCGCCGCCGCCGCGGCCCTGCTGACCGCCCCGGCCGCCCTGGCCCAGACCGCTCCCGAAACCGCCCCGGCCGCGCCGGCCGCCCAGACCCCGGCCCCGGCCGAGAACGTGATCGAGGTGCTGAAGATGCACGGTCGCTTCACGACCCTGCTGCAGGCCCTCGACCAGGCCCAGCTGACCGAGACCCTGGCCACCCGCCCGCGGATCACCGTGTTCGCGCCGACCGATGAGGTCTTCGCCGCCCTGCCGGAAGCCGAGCGCACCCGCCTGCTGGACCCGGCCAACGCCCAGGAGCTCCGCAACCTGATGCTCTATCACGTGCTGGTCGCCGACCTGACGCCGGACCAGATCGAGGGCGCGCGCGGCCCGATCGCCACGGCCGGCGGTCTGGAGGTCAATATCGACGGCACCGGCGAGGCCATCGCCATCGCCAACGCCACGGTCACCGAACCGGCGATCGACGCCGGCAACGGCGGCATCTATGTGATCGACAAGCTGCTGGATCCGGAGACCGCCGCCCAGGGCGACGCCGAGGAAGCCGAGGCGACCACCGCGGCCCCGGCCCCCGACGGTTCGACCGGGCCCGCTCCGGCCAACTGATCCTGCGCCGGCGATGACGAGAGGCGGCGGACTCCGGTCCGCCGCCTTTTCCATGCGCGCGGCCCTTAACGGTCGGCCAACCGGTGTTTGCTAGGCTGGGAGCATGGACATCCTGACCCCCGCCCATATCGCCGCCTTCGAGGCCGTGCTGGCCCGGATTACGCCCGACGACCGGGCCCGGCTCCATGCGCTGAAGGACGCCGCCGCGGGGGCGGCCGCCGCCTCCGCCCCGCACTGGGATTTCGACCAGCCGGCCCATCGCGCCGAGGAGGCGCTGCAGGGCGCCTTCGGCCCGGCCCTGAGCGACGACCATCGCCGCGCCCTGGTCGCCCTGTGGGCGCTGGAGATGCCGGCCCGCATCCCTGCCGCCGACCTGCCGCCGGCGGTGATGGAGCTCTATCCGGAATGGATCGGCCGGCTGGCCGGCTTCCTCTCCGCCGCGCCCGAGCCCTACGACCGCGACTTCTGGGCCAAGGACGTGCGCATCTCTCTGGTGCTCAGCGTCCCCGGCGCCCGGACCCAGATGATCGACCTCAGCTCGCCGATGGGGCCCGGCCAGGTGCTCCGTCACGCCCGCGAGGGCTGGGGCTGGTCGGTGGTCCCGGCCTATGCCGCCGCCCAGGCCTGGAAGCCGTGGCTGGAGGTGCATACCGAAAGCCGGGAACTGTCCGATTTCAACGAGGCCGGCTGGGACCGCGCCTGGGCCACGGCCGCGGAAATCCTCAAGCGCCGCCCCGACATGGCCGGCATGCTCGGCTCCAGCTGGTTCTACGATCCGCCGCTGGAGCAGATCAGCCCGCGCCTCGCCTACCTGCGCCTCAATCCCCTGAGGCACGGCGCCTTCATGGTCCACCAGGGGCCCGGCGAGATTCACACCCAGCGCGCCGCCACCTCCTCGCCGACCCGCAAGGCCCTGATCGAGGCGGGCGAGTACACCGCCCGCTCGTGGATCGTGGCCTGGCCGCGGGCCGCCCTGATCCGCTGGGCGGACGCGCGGAGCGCCGCGCCTGTGGCCAAAGCGGCCTAGCCTCTACGCCGTCATCAGGCGGCGTCGCTCTGGCGGCGCTCGAGCCGGCGAACCTGCCGGTCGATGATCTCCAGCGCCTCCGCCACCGTCGGCACCACCCAGCGCGGCCCCTTCGGCCGGTCCCGGTAGCGCAGGCGGATGTCGAGGCTTCCGAAATCACGGCTCATGGTCAGCCCGGCCTCGCTGGCCATCTTCTGAACCGTCGCAAAAGTCACACTACGCGCCATCTCGTCCTCCAGTCATCGCCGATCACGTCTGCGAATCACGGATAACCACACGGTTCCGTCAGAATCGGTCGTGACGGCCGTCACGCTCATTGCGAATTTTATGCCAGGCTTCGCCCACAGGTAGGATTTCCAGCCCCGACGCCCTCGCCAGCTTCAACACCCGGTCCAGGTCTTCCGCCGTGCATCCGTAATCCGTGGG
>JADGMZ010000292.1 GCA_015234495.1 Brevundimonas sp.
GGCTGGACGCGGGCGGAAGTGCGGCGGGCGGGCGCCGGCTCACCTATGCGGCGATCGGCGGAGAGGCGACGGTGCGCGCCAAGCTGGCCGAGTTCATCGCCCTGACCGGCGTCGAGGAGGTCATGGTCACCGGCATGATCTTCGATCTGGAGGCGCGGCTGCGCAGCCTGGAGATCACCGCCCGGGCGGCCGAGGGGCTGTAGGTCAGAGCCCGCCCAGAAAATCGAGCAGGAAGGCGTTCACCTCGTCCGGGCGCTCCTGCTGGAGCCAGTGGCCGGCGCCGGGGACGACCTTCTGCATCCGCAGGTCGAGCAGCCAGTCCTTGAGGGCGGCCTCGGCGGGGCCGGCGTAGTGGCGGACCGGGTCGCGCTCGCCGACCATGAAGGCGGCGGGGACGCGGATGCGGGCGTCCTGCAGCCAGGCGGTGCGCGCCCAGTTGAGGTCGAGGCAGCGGTACCAGTCGAGCGGCCCCTTGAACCCGCCGGCGACGAAGGCGGCGACGTATTCCTCGAAATGCGCCTCGCTCATCCATGGCGGGAGGGGCGCGTCGTCGGCGATGGAGGCGACGAGGCCGACCCCCTCGGGCAGGAAGCCGGTCGACTGGCGGCCATCGGGGGTGGCGCCGTCATAGCCATAGAACATCTTGCGCAGGGCGGTCGCCGGCTCGGCCTCGAATTCAAGATGGGCGTCGTCCGGCTGGAAGCGGCTGATGTAGAGATCGCCGACGCCGAGCCGCTTCGAGATCGCAGCCATGGCCGCGGTCGGCGGGCCCTTGGACCGGCGGGGCTGGAACGGCACCGACAGGGCGGCGACGGCGGTGAACAGGTCGGGCCGGGTCAGGGCGCAGTGCCAGGCGACCGAGGCGCCCCAGTCATGGCCGACGACGACGCAGCGGGTCTCTCCCAGGGCCCGGACCAGATCGACCATGTCGCCGACGAGGTCGAGGACCCCGTAGTCGCTCCGGGCGGCGGGCTTGTCGGTCCCGCCGTAGCCGCGCATGTCGGGAGCGACGGCGTGATAGCCGGCGCCGGCCAGCGCCTCGACCTGCGCCCGCCAGCTGATCCCGAGTTCCGGGAAGCCGTGGATCAGCAGGACCAGCGGCCCGGAGCCGGCCTCGAGAATGTGCTGGTTCAGCCGGTCGGTCTGGATGTGGCGGGTCTGCATGGGGACACCGGACCACCTGCGGGCCCGGTCCGCAAGCTGACTACAGCTCCACCCCGGTCGTGCGCATGATCTCCGCCCGCAGTTCCGGCAGGCCATCGCCCTTCTCGGCGGAGGTGACGAGGACGGCAGGGTAGGCGGCGGGGCGTTTGGCGATGGCCTTCAGGGTCGCGGCCTGGACCTTCTCCGCCTCGCCCTTCTTGAGCTTGTCGGCCTTGGTCAGGACGATCTGGTAGCTGACGGCGGCCAGGTCCAGCGCATCCAGGGCCTCGTCGTCGACCTTCTTGAGGCCGTGGCGGGCGTCGATCAGCAGATAGACCCGCTTCAGGGTGACGCGGCCGCGCAGATAGTCGCGGCCGAGGTCCTGGAATTTCTTCACCGTCGACTTCGAGGCCTTGGCCCAGCCGTAGCCGGGCAGGTCGACCAGCCGCATACGGCCGTCGAGGTCGAAGAAGTTCACCTCGCGGGTGCGGCCCGGCTCGTTCGAGGCCCGGGCCAGCTTGTGCATGCCGACGAGGCCGTTGATCAGGCTGGACTTGCCGACGTTGGAGCGACCGGCGAAGGCGACCTCCGGCAGGTCCGGGTCGGGCAGTTGCTCGATCTTGGCGCAGCCCATGACGAAGGTCGCAGGGCGCGCGAAGAGGATGCGCGCCTGCTCCAGTTCTTCCGTCGTGAACTCATCCATCACCCGTCTCCGCTCATCCCGGCGAAAGCCGGGACCCAGTTCTGTCCAGCGAGACGCCGGCGTTGCAGGACTACCGCCTGAGATCAGTCACGACCACCGCTCATCCAAAGCACTGGGTCCCCGCTTTCGCGGGGATGAGCGGTTTGGAGGGTCAGGCCTTCGCCTTCTTCATCCGGGCGATGAAGGTGTCGATCGGGTTCTCGGCCTTCAGGCGGTGCATGATGATGTACTGCTGGAAGATGGTCAGGATGTTCGACCACGCCCAGTAGATCAGCAGGCCGGCCGGGAAGGTGGCCATGATGAAGGTGAAGACGATCGGCATCAGCTGGAAGATCCGGCGCTGCATCGGGTCGGGCGCCTGGGGGCTCATCGACATCTGCAGCCACATGGTCAGGCCGTAGAAGATGGCCAGGATGCTGAGCGCGAAGGTGCCGCCCAGCAGGCCGCCGACCAGCGGCGCCGACGAGGGATCCCACGGCAGCAGGCCGAACAGGTTCCAGATGGTGGTCGGGTCGGGCGCCGAGAGGTCCTGGATCCAGCCGAAGAAGGGCTGGTGGCGCATCTCGATGGTCACGAACAGCATCTTGTAGACGGCGTAGAAGACCGGGATCTGCAGCAGCAGCGGCAGGCAGCCGGCCAGCGGATTGATCTTCTCCCTCTGATAGAGGGCCATGATCTCCTGCTGCTGCTTCTGCGGCTCGTCGGGGTGCTTCTTCTTGATCTCCTCCATCCGGGGCTGGAGGTTGCGCATCTTCGACATGCTCTCGTAGCTCTTGTTGGCCAGCGGGAACATGACGAGGCGGACGGTCAGGGTCAGGGCCAGGATGGCGAGGCCGAAATTGCCCAGGAAGCCGTAGAAGAATTCGATCAGCCAGAAGATCGGCCGGGTGAGGAAGAACAGGAAACCCCAGTCGATGGCGTAGACGAAGCGCGGCAGCTCCAGGGATTCCTCGTACCCGGACAGGACCTGGTTGCGCTTGGCGCCGGCGAACAGGCGGCGGGTCTCGGTGATCTGGGTATTGGGCTGGACGGTGTAGGTCTCGCCCAGCATGCCGGCGAGGTGGA
>JADGMZ010000293.1 GCA_015234495.1 Brevundimonas sp.
GCGTGCGGCGGACCGGGGCGCCCGACCCGATCTCGCCGCAGGACCGTTGGCACCTCGGCTCGAACACCAAGGCCATGACGGCGGCGGTGTTCGCCCGCCTGGTCGAACAGGACCGGGCCCGCTGGGGCATGCCGCTGGCCGAGGCCTTCCCTGACCTGACCATTGATCCGGCCTGGGGCGACGCCACCCTCGACGACTTCATGCACCACCGCGCCGGCCTGCTGGACGCATCGGTGATGGGACGCGAATGGCTCATGACGGCGCGCGCCGATCCGCGCACCCTGCCCGAGCAGCGCAAGGCCATCGCCGCCGCCGCCCTGGGCGTCCCGCCAGCCGGGACCGCGGCCGAGTTCGCCTATGGCAACGCCAACTATGTACTGGTCGGCGCCGCCATCGAGCGGATCGTCGGAACCGCCTGGGAGGACGCCATGCGGACCGAACTGTACGCGCCGCTGGGCCTGGACAGCGCGGGCTTCGGTCCGCCGTCGGCCGACAACGGCACGCCCGGAAACGCCTGGGGTCACCGCAGCATGGGCGGTCAGCAGGTCGCCCTGCCCCCGGATCATCCCGGCGCCGACAACCCTGCGGCGCTGGGGCCGGCCGGAACGGCGCACATGACGCTGGACGACTACGGCCGCTTCCTGGCGGCGATGATGGGCGCCCGGCCCGACTGGCTGGGCGCGGACAGCCTGAGCCGGCTGGCCACGCCGCCGGCGGGGGCGACCCCGGCCTACGCCTGCGGATGGGGCGTCGGACGCCAGCCGTGGGGCGGGGTCGACGGACCGGGGCCGGTGCTCGGCCACGATGGATCCAACACCATGTGGTACTGCAGCGTCATGGTGGCGCCGGAACGGGGCCTCGCCCTGGCGGCCGTGTCCAACGACGGCGGCGCAGGCCAGATCGCCTGTCAGACGGTCTTGCAGCAGCTCGTCCCGATCGTCGCCGCCTGAGCCGGTTGGCCGCGCCGGGCCGGGCGGGTAAGCCTGCCCTCCGATGGACCGCGACTTCGCCGATTTCTGGAACCTGCTGTGGGAGGCCGGGCTGGGGCTGTGCGCCGCCTTCGCCCTGCTCAACGCCTTCGCACCGCACCAGGACCTGCCGTGGAAGCCGCTGGACCTGAGTCATCCGATCGGCCAGGCGACGGCGGCCAAGGTGGCCGATTTCGAACTGGCCCGCACCGCCGCTCCGGAGGAAATCGGGGCCGTCACCGACGCCTGCATGCAGGTGCTGCGCGAGGCGGGCGTGAGGGTCGAGCGGGCCGCGGACCGCGACGACGGCGGCTTCTGCGTGGTGCGCGGGGCGGTCAGGATCACCGGCGGGGCGGTGACGCCGCTGGCGCCGGGCGGGCTGGTCATGCAGTGCCCACTGGCCGTGCGGTACGTCATCTGGGACCGGCAGGTGCTGCAGCCGGCGGCGCAGACGACGTTCGGATCGCGCGTCGCCCGGGTCGAAAACTACGGCTCCTATTCCTGCCGCCGCCTCTACGGCCGGACGGACGAGAGCGTGCGGCCGTCGGAGCATGCGCGGGCCAACGCCCTGGACGTCGCGGCGGTGTCTCTCGAGGACGGCCGCACGGTGTCGGTGGCCGGCGACTGGGACGGCGAGGGCGGCCAGGGCGCGGCGGGACGGACCTTCCTGAAACGCATCCGCGACGGGGCCTGCCGGGTGTTTTCGACGGTGCTGACGCCGGATTACAATGCGGCACACCGGGATCATCTTCACCTCGACGGGGCCGATCGCGGCCTCTGCGCCTGAGCCCAGTCAACCCTCTTCGCCGGGGTTGCGAATCGGTTTGCGGTTGACCGGCTCCGGTTTGCGCGAGAGAAATGGCCCCGCAGTCCGGATTTGGCGCGGCTTCCACACCCGTGCAGCGCTCCTTCGCCTGAACGAGCTTGTCCAGATGGGCTGACGGGCGACCCCGAAGGGGCGCCTGCCTGGAAAGCGCGTTTACGGAGACGCAGACATGGCGACCGGCACGGTCAAGTGGTTCAACCCCACCAAGGGCTACGGCTTCATTCAGCCGGATGGCGGCGGTCAGGACGTGTTCGTTCACGTCACCGCCGTTCAGAAGGCGGGCCTGCAGGGCCTCGATGAGAACGCCAAGGTCGAATACGAGCTGGAATCCCAGCGCGGCAAGACCTCGGCGGTGGAACTGAAGCTCCTCTGAGCTGACACCTCCTTTTTCTACGGCGCAGGCGCGGAGGCTTCGGCTTCCGCGCCTGTTTTCGTTCCGGGGCCGGCCAGCGGCGCGGTCGGGCCCGGCCGGGTCCGGGCGCTCCACTGCGCCAGCACCACCCCCGCCAGCAGGGCCGCGGCCCCGGCCAGCTGGACCGCGGTCATGGTCTCGGCGAACAGCCACCAGCCCAGCACTGCGGCCACGACAGGCTGGATCAGCACGGTGACGGCGGTCAGGGCCGCCGGCAGCCGCCCCAGCGACCAGGCCACCCCGCCCTGCCCGATCACATGCACCAGGCCGAGGCCGGCGCAGGCGGCCCAGCCGGCGACCGAGCCCGGGACCAGCGGTTCCCCCAGGGCTGCGGCCACCGCCAGCAGCATCGGCGCCCCCAGGGCCGTGGTCCACAGCATCACCCGCCCGGCCGAGACCCGGCCGCGCAGCACCTTCACGGTCACGAAATAGCCGGCGTACCAGAGCGCCGTGATGGCTGCGAAGGCGTCGCCCAGCCGGGGGTTGGTCCCCTGACCGCCGTCCGCCCCCGCCGACATCGTCCACGCCCCGCCCAGGGCCACGGCCAGGGCCAGCAGGAACAGGGCCCGCGGCCGGTCGCGGAACAGCACCCAGGCCGCCGCCGTCACCACCACCGGGGTCAGGTTGGTCAGGGTGGTGGCGTTGGCCACCGAGGTCAGCACCACGCCGTAGTGCCAGAAGCCGAGGTCGAGCACGAAGAACAGCGCCGCCACGGCCATCAGCCTCGACGGCC